>CALWKP010000188.1 GCA_944381295.1 uncultured Clostridia bacterium
GAATTCCCAGTTCCCGTAATCCAAATGTGGAGGAAATGCACTGGTTTAATAAGTCTCCTGCTAGGATATAATCAAGATCTTCTGACTGATATCCCGATTTTTTCAGCGCACAGGACGCCGCTTCATATTGCAATTGTGCTTCAGCCTTTTCCCAACTGCTTTGACCGAGGGTCGTGTCTTCGTGAAGTGCGTCAAAAAAGGAGGCAATTGGTCCACCTGCCTCTTTCTTTCCGGCTACCGCCGCATAGCCTTCGATACAGATTTGCTCATCCATTTGTACAGTATATCGCCCGATGCGTCTTGCCATATTCCCGCCTCCTTTGATTCTTAAACAGTTTTTCCGAAAAGCAAGAATTTATTCGGATAGAAAAAACCGATATCCGCACAATGGCAAGATATCGGCTGGCATATCAATTTTGGCAGGAAGTTATTTTTCTCTTCTTTTCGCGCAATTCGCGGAAAAAATCTTTCAGTTGACGGGAACATTCTTCTTCTAAGAAACCTTTGACAACTTCCGGATGGTGATTGTAGGGAAAACTGAATAAATCTGTAACAGAACCGCAGGAACCAGCTTTTGGATCACTTGCTCCGTAAACAATACGCTGAATCCGTGCATTAATAATAGCACCAGCGCACATAGGACAGGGTTCCAGAGTTACATAGAGGGAACATTTCCAAAGACGCCAGCCATCAAGAACTCGGCATGCACGATCAATCGCTTCAATCTCTGCATGGGCGAGAGCATTCTTTCCAAGTTCGCGGCGGTTTCTCCCAGTAGCAATGATTTGGTTGTCGCATACAATAACCGCACCAACAGGTACTTCACCTTCGGCAGCAGATTCTTCTGCCAACGTGAGAGCACGGCGCATAAAAATTTCGTCAGTAGGAATTAGGATTTCACTCATAGCAAAAAGAAAGAGGTCAAAAGGCAAAATCCAATAAAAACTAACAGGGAAGGACTGGTGAAAAATGATCCCAAACGTGCAGAAAGGGGAAGAACTGTTTTTAAGGGAGCGCTTTGAAAATACCAGCGATGCCGAACATAAAGAATGATCAAGAAAAGAAGAGCAAAAAAACAAAAACTTAGGAAAAACAGATTACTGAACAACGCGTAGACTTCTTCCGAAGAATAAGCAAACAATAATTCTGAGACAACAGAAAAAGCATTATTGAAGAAATGAATGACAATAGGAATCCAAAGGCAGTTTGTACGAACCATAATATAACCAAGAATCAGTCCGCATAAAAAGGCAAAGGGAATCTGGATAAAATTAGCGTGCATCATGGCAAAAAGGAACGCAGAAGCAACCACAGCAAAACCATCACCATAACGGCGGAAAATACCTAAAATAAATCCGCGGAAAAGGAACTCCTCAAAAAGGGGAGGGAGAATAGCGAGATTTATTATATAAAGTGCCGTAGAGAGACCAGAAGAAGGGAACGGCATGGAGGGCGCTTCACCGGAAAGGCCCAGTTTCTGGAGGAAAGTAGCAAAAATATTGACAGGAATATTGGAAAGGAGACAGACACAAACACCGACAAAAATACTTCCGACAGCGACATCTGGTTTTACTTTACTGAAAGAGATAACTTCGTTTTGCGGCAATTTGGAAGCTGCTGCCATAATAAGAGCAGGTACCAGGAAACTCAGAATATAGGCACAGATATTGTACAGATAATAAAGTTCCGGGGACATAAAATAAAATTCAAAAGATCCCCCATAAGGATACTGCACAACTTGTAGAAAGAGGTTGAAAAAGAGAGAAAATAAAGTCCCGCCGAAAAGTACGCACAGTAATGCTCCACCAGTTACATTGGCGCGGTGGCGAAGATCGTGCTTTTCATAGTAATACTGTGGCGGGGAAAGATGTTGATAAAAATTAGGATATCTGGAAGGTGGAAGATACATAAAAGGACTCCTTTATGCCTGAAAGGCAAAGTGATAGAGGACAAACGATCAAATTTCAAGTTGGGACCGCAGGTTGCGCACGGACCTGCGGGCAGCAGATCGCGCACGCGTTGTGACCTCCGCCTGGCTGGCAGAGGGAAACTTCCCTAGCGCCCGCGTTTTGACCCGGGAGTGTGTAACTGCCCTCGGGCGACTGCGAGGTGCTTTTCTCAGTAACTCTCAGCGCCCGGCTTGCCCGCCGCAGGCGCGCCGGTTGCTCAGGTGATTTATTCCTGACTGCCTCGCCGGCGGGCAAAGGTCAAGGCTTTAGCCTTGCGCTCATGCCGCGCGGGCACATCCTTTTGAACGGCAAAAGGATGCAAAACCGCCGGGGAGATCCCCGGACCCCCGCAAGAGCTTTTCGCTGCGGGGTTATATTGCACCCGTTGGTGCCGCTCATTTTTTGACCCCCGTGCGGAACGGTGAAAGTCATCAGCTTTCCGCCAATATTGGCAGGGGGATCAAAAAAACAGTCGCTTTAGGGACGTTTTGCGGAATCCATGCGCGCCTCCGGCGCGCATCCTGGGCGCAGAGCGCTGTGAAGGAAATCCCCCCGTCCTCGCCCGAGAGAAAGAACACGCTCCCGTGGCAAAGCGCGTGCGCCAAAGCGATTTCCTGCGGATAACTGGGCAGATCGCGCACGTGTCGTGGCCTCCGCCCGGCTCAATGATAGCATCAGGCCAAGGTGCCCGCGCTAAAATCTTTCTACGGTTATTGTGCTGCGCATCTGCGTGTCAGTGTTAAAACATTTAGACGCATCAGGCAAATCGCCAGATTTGCTCACCTTAGACAAAAAACGACAAATCGTTTTTTATATGCGTCGCAATATTTTCTCAGCCGTCGGAAATCTTTGATTTCCGCTTAGGCCGTGAGGTTATTATACCATATCCTTCCACTTGATTTCAATCAGCCAGAATGTCGGTTGTGGAATATCTATTATTTTATGTAAATACTATTCTTTCCCAAAGGATAATATGAAAATGATCTGTCATCTTTTTATTTGGATGCGCATATACTGGTAGAAGCCTTTTATGAGAGGAGAATGATTATGGAGCCGGACCACGTGCAGTCCGAACAGATGACTGACCGTTTTTTTGAGCTGTACCGGCTCATTCTATCGGCTGGATGCGATTTGGATGATTTGATTTTCCATGGCGAAGAATGGTGTACGAGTGAACGGTAGCCGAATCCAAGCCCCGGCCCCAAAGCCCCGCGCCACCGCTAAAAGCGGGGCGCGGGTTTGCTTTCTCAGAGGAGAAAGCAAATAGCCCCGGAAAAGGACGCTGAGAGCGTCCTTTTCCGGGGCAAGCTTTGGGGCCGGGGCTTGGTACAACCATTCCAGCCTTCCATTATTTAAAATACGCGACGCCGGATTCGAAAATCAAAGGATCTTTTTCACCCGGAACGTTTCCATAAAGATGAGCACCTTTACGCTCGGTATGTCCCATCTTTCCGAGAATCCTTCCATCCGGACTGGTAATCCCTTCTACTGCACAGTAGGAGCCATTCGGATTCCATTCAATAGACCCACTCGGCATGCCGTCCAGGTCAACATACTGTGTCGCTATCTGTCCGTTGGCAATCAGTTCTTTCATCACGGAATCGTTGGCCACAAACCGTCCTTCCCCGTGCGATACCGGAACCGCATAAACATCCCCGGCATTTACTTTGCTGAACCACGGAGATTTCACAGAAGTAATGCGTGTGTATACCATCCGGGAAACGTGCCTGCCCAGTGTGTTGAACGTCAAGGTCGGTGCATCAGCATCCGGTTCAGTAATCTTTCCATAAGGGACAAGGCCAAGTTTGATCAGTGCCTGGAATCCGTTGCAGATACCGAGCATCAATCCGTCGCGGTTTTCCAGAAGATCTGCTACCGCTTCGGCAATGCGCGGGTTACGGAACGTTGTAGCAATGAATTTACCGGACCCGTCAGGCTCGTCACCGCCGGAGAACCCACCGGGAATCATGATGATCTGTGCATTGCGGATCGCTTTTTCCATACGCTGAATCGTTTCCTCAATGCCGGCAGCATCCAGGTTTTTCACGACCAGAGTTTCCGGTTCTGCACCTGCTTTGTGGAATGCCCGGGCACTGTCATATTCGCAGTTTGTGCCGGGGAATACCGGGATAAATACCCGCGGTTTTGCTGCTTTGATTGCAGGAGCCTTCGTGTTGCGGACGGTCCAAAGGTTGGCCTGTTCTGTGACCTTCTGTTCCGGGGCAAGGTTCGGGAAAATCTTTTCGAGAGTTCCACCCCAGGCGGCAATCAGATCGTCGATGCGCAAAACCGCTGTTTTTCCGTTTTCGGAAAGACGGACTTCCGGAGAAGAGAGAATTTCACCAATCCGGAACGCGCCAAAGGAAAGTTCGCTCAGGAATTTGGCATCCGGCACAAATTCCGCCACGATGGAACCGGAAACCGGCGCGAACAGCGTCTGGGCATTCGCTGTGTTTTCGTCAAAGGCAAAGCCGAGTTTGTTGCCAAAGCACATCTTGGCTACGGCCGCCGCCATACCGCCCTCTTTCACAACAGATGCCGAAACGATTTCTCCACTTTCCATCAGTGTAAGAATGGTGCGGTAGTAGTCTTTCATGCATTCCCAGTCCGGAAGATGAGTCTCCTTATTTTCCGGAAGCGGCAGCATGACCGCAATATTTCCGGCATGCTGGAATGCTGCCGAAAGTGTTTTGCTGGCCTTGGTCATCGTCACCGCGAAGCTCACCAGCGTGGGGGGGACGTCAAGCTGTTCAAAAGAACCGGACATGCTGTCCTTGCCGCCGATGGACGGCAACCCCATACCGATCTGTGCAGACAGCGCACCCAACAATGCCGCAGCAGGTTTGCCCCACCGTTCCGGCACATCGTGCAGGCGCTCAAAATATTCCTGGAACGTCAAACGGGCATGCAGCGGGTCTGCGCCTACGACTGCCAGCTTGGACAGGCTCTCCGCCACTGCATAGGCAGCTCCATGGAAGGGAGAATAGCGCGAAATCCCTGGAATGTACCCGTAACTCATGGCGGTAGCGTCGTCGGTTTCTCCATAACCGACAGGAAGCTTTGCAACCATGGCGTCCTCGGGAGTGAGCTGATATTTTCCGGCGAACGGCATCAGCACCGTCGCAGCACCGATGCTGGCATCAAAACGTTCAGAAAGTCCTTTCTGCGAGCAGACCTCCAACCGTGTCAAGTTGTCCAGGAACGCTTTGTCGAGCGGCTTGCCTTGCAGGCATCCCGGTACCAGTTTCCGGTAATCCTTTTCCGGGTCCGGCGCTTCGATGACCGCATTGGCATTTTGCGTCACGCCGTTGGTGTCAAGAAACTCGCGGCTGAGGTCAACAATGGTATCGTCACGCCATTTCATGCACAGACGAGGTTCTTTTGTAACGACCGCCACTACCTGTGCGTTCAGGTTTTCTTCTGCGGAAATTTCACAGAACCGCGCAACGTTTTCCGGCTGCAATACAACTGCCATACGTTCTTGGGATTCGGAGATCGCAAGTTCTGTGCCGTCCAGGCCCTCATATTTTTTCGGGACCGCATTTAAATCGATCTTGAGGCCCGGAGCCAGTTCGCCGATCGCCACGCACACGCCGCCGGCGCCGAAGTCGTTGCACCGCTTGATCATACGGGCAACTTCCGGGTTGCGGAACAAGCGTTGAATTTTTCGTTCAGTGGGCGGGTTCCCTTTTTGGACTTCTGCGCCGCAGACTTCTACCGATTTTTCGGTGTGTGCTTTGGAAGAACCCGTCGCGCCGCCGATACCATCACGTCCGGTACTTCCACCCAGAAGAACGATGATATCGCCTTCCTCAGGAACGCCGCGCACAACGTTCTCTTTTGGGGACGCGCCGATGACTGCACCAATTTCCATGCGTTTCGCCACATAACCGGGGTCATACAGTTCGGTGACCTGTCCGGTGGCAAGGCCAATCTGGTTTCCGTAGGAGCTGTATCCGGCAACCGCCCCCGTAGTGATCTTGCGGGTCGGCAGCTTGCCGTGGAGCGTATCTTCAAATGCGGTACGCGGGTCACCGGAACC
>CALWKP010000189.1 GCA_944381295.1 uncultured Clostridia bacterium
TGAGCAGTGTAATATTCGCATATAGTTTTTAGCGCGGGCATCTTGGCCTGATGCTATCATTAAGCCGGGCGGAGGCTACGACGCGTGCGCGATCTGCCCACCGCAGGTGCGGAAATCAAAGATTTCCGACGGCTGAGAAAACATTGCGACGCAGACAAAAAAACGATTTGTCGTTTTTTGTCTAAGGTAAGCAAATCTGGCGATTTGCCTGATGCGTCTAAATGTTTTACCACTGACCCGCAGGTGCGCAGCACAATAACCGCACAAAGTTTTTAGCGCGGGCATCTTGGCCTGATGCTATCATTAAGCCGGGCGGAGGCTACGACGCGTGCGCGATCTGCCCACCGCAGGTGCGGAAATCAAAGATTACCGTGCCTTCGACGGGCATGCCGGGCGCAGGGTGTTGTGGAGAAAATGACTTTTTTATCACCTGAGAACCATAACACACCCCCGCCAGGAAAAAGCGCGGGAACCAAGGTGATTTTCCGCTGACCGCCGGACGGAGATCGTGATACAGGCGCCATCTGCTGACCGCAGGTCCGACGGAGAGTTTTGGGTTGCTTTCATAGGACTTCCGGGGCATTGCGTAAAGAAAGGGATCAAAAAGAAAACACTGGCTGCGAGCCGGTAAAAGTATAAAGATATAGGAAAGCAGGAGTGATTGTTTTTGGAGAATAAGGCGTTTGAGCTGATTGCTGATAAAGTGGAAGAGGCGTTGGCAGAGCAGGGATTCAAGAGACAGGAGAAACTGGAAACAGAAGAGCACGGTGATTATGTTCTGTATCTGGGGGATGCGGTTGCATACAGTGTGTATTATGATAACGAACGGAAAAGGTTCGAGTTGCGGACATGTCCGTTAGAAAAAGAGGCCCCGACAAATAAATGGAAGGGGCTGTCGATGTGGCTGTATGACCCAGAGAACGATACCGTAAAAGATGCAGAAAGCATTATGACGGACTTCGTAGAAACCATTCAGGGACCAAAGCGTGTTGCGGTAGTACAGCAGCAGGCAAAAAAGAAGAAAAAGGATGAAGAAAGTACAAACGATCCCATTTTCTTTTTCAATCGAATGGTAGGGGTATTTCCGGAACTGAAAGAGGAGATGAATCAGGAAAGAATTACCTATGGACAAGTTCGTCCAGTAACTTTTGCGCGGGAAAAACTTTTGCCGAAGATGGAGGCACTGGCAAAGTCTTATCCTAATTCTGAACCATTTGACCGGATGTGTACTCTGTTGAATGATATGTACCAGAGCGGGGATATGGATGTCCGATCGATCATTACTATAGTATTGTTAAACGGCTTTGGGGATGAAACTGCGCTGGAAAAAGTTTCCGAAAAATTCAGCGAAGATCTCGCGAAGAGCTATAAGCATGCGAAAAAGTATAAAGGAAAGACCGTCAAGCCGGAAAAGAAGAAAAAACAGTCCAAGATGGCGAAATTCCGTGCAGATACGCTCAATGATATGAAGCGCTGAGCAGATGGCATCTGATAAAAATTTAGAGTAGCAGAAAAGCTGCCGTTGTGGGAAATCCCTGCAACGGCAGCTTTATCGCGCAATTGTAAATTATGTTTTATTGTTCTTAATGAGCTTGTAAACGGCCACGACCGCGGCAAACAGGACAGCAGCAACCGGCCAGATGATCCAAGTCCTTGCCCAGTCGTTTGTGATAAAGCTCCAGGCTAGATAAGCCGCTGTCACAACAGGCCAGTAAATAGCCCCGATTTCTTCTTCGAGTTTGTCTTTTTTCTGCTCTTTTGGAGAAAAATCCCCTTCCTGGAGGAGCTTTTGCATGCTTGACCAGCGGACGCCCGCGAGGATAAAGAAAACTACGCCGATACCGGCGATCAGAAACATGACCGCTATCATCAGGATCGTTAAAAATTCACTTTTTGCAAGATCGCTTGCCAAAAGTGGGATCACGGAAATAATGCACAGGCAGGTGCCTGTGATATTGTATCGGGTATAGGTGTTCCGGAAGGCCTTTTGCTTTTCCAGCACCATCCCTTTTACGCCGTATTCCGTATCAAAAATGTCCTTGTTAAGGTATTCATAAGGGGCGTTTTGAAAGCCGCAGGAAATAAAGATCGCGACGGCGACGGCTACGGTGATCAACAGGGCGGTTATTCCAATTACCCCGGCCTGGTCTTCTGTGATGCCGTAGGACGAATACTCAGACGCGCCGCCGAGGATAATGAGGGGGATCACCGAAATAATGCACAAGAATGTGGCAACGGCGATCCTGACGGAAGCTGTTTCTCTCCACGCTAGGAATTCGTTTGCTTCTGCTAGCGTTACGCGTCTGACAGGAGAATCCGTATTGCTGTCGGTAAATTCCTCGTCCTCAATCTCATCTTTCAATAAGTAATCGGTGGTCACGCCGAATAGCTCGCCGAGTTGCAATAGCTTTTCAAGGTTTGGCACCGTCTGGGCGCCCTCCCATTTGGCGACCGCCTGACGGGATACATTCATTTTCTCGGCCAGCTCTTCCTGGGACCAACCGTTCTTTTTCCTCAATTTGATGATTTTATCCGCTAAAATCATGGTGTTGCCCTCCATCTGAAAATTTCAAAGATTTGCGATATTTGCTTGCTTTTAGTATAGCAGATAGGGAGGTTGCAGAACATCAACCGGCGGCTTGAAATTTGTTAACTGCCGGTTGCGTCATGCAGTTTCTTTCCTGATTATAGCAAATCGTTGGTTATTTCACAAATTTTTTTCGGGAGCCTGTTTTATGAGTTGCTCTGTGATGGAACATCAACAATAATGATTCTCGAGATATCAGGAAATAGGGCTGTTTTCACTGAGAAACAGGGCGCATCAGTTTCCGGAAGATGAAACGAAGGATTTCTTCTGTCTTCATATTACATATTTAATTTTAATGAAATTTTGTGAAAGGGGAATCGCGGAATGAAACAATGGAAAAATGCGCTGCGCGCGGCGTTTCCCTGCACCATCCCGGTATTGATGGGCTATCTGTTTGCAGGTATGGCATTTGGCGTACTATTTCGCAGTAAAGGGTATCATTTTGGATGGGCGGCTCTTATGAGCCTGCTGGTTTACGCAGGGTCGATGCAGTTTGTTGCCGTCAATTTTTTTGTGCCGGGAATTAGTTTGCTTTCTGTTGCGTTTATGACACTTATGGTGAATATCCGCCACGTCTTTTATGGGTTGTCCATGCTCCGGAAATTTGAGGGGATGGGAAAAAAGAAGCTTTATATGATCTTTTCGTTGACGGATGAAACCTATTCGCTGCTTTGTGCAAGCGAACCGCCTCATGGTGTGGACCGGGGATTATTCTTTTTTTGTATTGCACTACTGGATCAGCTTTATTGGATCGCGGGTTCGATGGCAGGAGGCTTGGCCGGGGAACTGATTACCTTTGATACAACGGGGATCGACTTTACACTGACGGCATTGTTTGTGGTGATTTTTGTAGAACAGTGGTTGTCAACCAAAAATCATTGGCCCGCGCTGATTGGGCTTGGCGCTGCAGGGATATGTTTGGTGATCTTCGGCCAGGAAAACTTTATTTTGCCGTCCATGATCGTGATGCTGTGTGTTTTGATGGCGTTTCGCAAGAAGGAAACGAAGGGGGAAGAAGCATGACTTTGGGGGTAGGAGAGTCTGTTTTGGTGATCCTCTTGATCGCTGCGGTGACGTTTTTGACGAGAGCGTTTCCTTTTTTGGTGTTTCCGTCGGGAAAGCCTGTGCCGCGCACGGTGAAATATTTAGGAGAAGTCCTTCCATCGGCGGTAATCGGGATGCTGGTGGTCTATTGTTTAAAAGGAGTTACACCTCTGACATGGCCTTATGGAATTCCTGAAATCTTAGCGGTTGCGGCGGTAATCGGGCTGCATGTCTGGAAACGGAACAATTTAATCAGTATTTGTGGGGGAACAGCGTTTTATATGGTGTTAGTTCAGGTGTTTTTTTGCAAATAATATAGGAAACGACGGCTTTTTTTGAAAAATATCTTGACCTGGGGCAAGGAATATGGTATGATATTTCTACCTCGGTAAGGGGTTATTTTTTTGCGCCCTTTCACTTTTTCGAGGGAGGCCGTGGCCTCTGCTGGAGAGGCTAATATTTTTCCGTAGTACGGGAGGTGCCGACATGAGAGTCAAAATCACATTAGCTTGCACAGAGTGCAAACAGCGCAACTACTACACGAACAAGAACAAGAAGAACGATCCGGACAGGCTTGAGATGAACAAGTACTGCAGATTCTGCAAGAAGCATACCCTTCACAAAGAAACCAAGTAAGGTCGGGAGGAAGTTATGGCAGAAGAAAAAAAGAAGGCGGCGGAAAGCGGCAAAAAGCCGAATAAGTTTGCCCAAGCCGGGAAAAACAGCATCAAGTTTTTCCGTGACTGCAAGGCGGAAATCAAAAAGATCGTATGGCCGCAGCCGAAGTTTGTGTTCAAGAACACCGGCGTAGTGCTGGTAACGATTGTGGTGATCGGCCTGTTCATTTTTGGGTTGGACACCTTATTGATGTCCCTTTTAGGCCTCTTCATGAATCTTGGCTGAGGATAACAGGGGATCGGAGGAATTTTGATGCAGGAAAACGCAAAATGGTATGTTGTCCATACCTACAGCGGGTATGAGAACAAAGTGGCCTCAAACCTGGAAAAGACGGTGGAGAACCGAAACCTTCATGATTTGATCCAGGAAATCCGTGTTCCGACGGAAACAGTCACCGAGATCAAGGACAACAAGCGCCGCGACGTGGAACGCAAGATTTTTCCGGGCTATGTGCTGGTCAAGATGATCCTGACGGATGAATCCTGGTATGTAGTGCGGAACATCCGCGGCTGCACAGGTTTTGTAGGTCCATCCTCCAAACCGATTCCGCTGACGGATGAAGAAGTCGCACGACTTGGTATGGAGAAGAAAGAGGTAGAGGTTTCTTACAGTGTGGGCGACCATGTCTGTATTACCGACGGCACTCTGGAAGGCTTTGTCGGAATTGTGGAACAGGTCGAAGTCGAAAAGAACCGCGTGCGCGTAACAGTCCACATGTTCGGCCGCGAAACACCGGTAGAGCTTGAACTTGATCAGGTAGAACCGGTGGAATGAAATCATTGAGGTAATTTGGCGGGGGACCGCTTAATTATGAGGGGCAATGCCCCTGTGGGAGGAGCGGCGCAAGACGTACCGTTCCGCCATCTACCACGAATTTTGGAGGTGCAAACAAATGGCTCAGAAGGTTACGGGCTTCATTAAGCTCCAGATACCTGCCGGTAAAGCTACCCCGGCGCCCCCGGTAGGACCGGCGCTTGGTCAGCACGGCGTCAACATCATGGCGTTCACAAAAGAATTCAACGAGCGCACAAAAAACGATGTAGGTCTGATTATTCCAGTTGTGATCACGGTGTATGCGGACCGTTCGTTTACGTTCATCACAAAGACCCCGCCTGCAGCGGTACTCATTAAGAAGGCATGCGGAATTGAAAGTGGGTCTGGTGTTCCGAACAAGACCAAAGTTGCAAAGATTACCCGTGAGCAGGTCAGGAAAATAGCTGAACAGAAGATGCCGGATTTGAATGCGGCGACTGTGGAATCTGCGATGAGCATGATTGCCGGTACAGCACGCAGCATGGGCATTGAAGTTGTAGATTGACCACCCGGGTGGGAGGAAAAAATCCGATTTTACCACTCAACAGGGAGGATTAGACGATGAAACACGGTAAAAAATATGTTGACAGCGCAAAGCTGATCGACCGCGCAAAACTGTATGATCCGAACGAGGCGCTGGATCTTTGTGTAAAGACCGGCACCGCGAAGTTCGACGAGACCATAGAAGTACACGTAAAACTGGGCGTTGACAGCCGTCATGCAGACCAGCAGGTCCGCGGCGCGATCGTCCTGCCGAACGGTACAGGTAAAACTGTGCGTGTTCTGGCAATCTGCAAAGCTGATAAGGCGAAAGATGCTGAAGAGGCTGGAGCAGAGTATGTCGGTGCAGAAGAAATGGTCCAGAAGATCCAGAACGAAGGCTGGATGGATTTTGACGTGCTGATTACCAGCCCGGATATGATGGGGATGGTTGGCCGTCTTGGTAAGATCCTTGGTCCGCGCGGCTTGATGCCGAACCCCAAGGCAGGTACTGTGACCATGGATATCGGCAAAGCTGTAAAAGAAGCGAAAGCCGGTAAGATTGAGTACCGTCTTGACAAGACCAACATCATCCACTGCCCGATCGGGAAGGTTTCCTTTGGCACTGAGAAGCTGCAGGAGAACTTTGACACCCTGCTCAGCGCTATCGTAAAGGCAAACCCAGCTGCGGCAAAAGGACAGTATATCCGTTCTTGCGTAGTAGCGTCCACGATGGGTCCTGGCGTGAGGATCAATCCGAACAAGGTTGGCTGATTTTAAAGTAGCCAAGCCTTGACAAACAGGAATGTTTGTGTTATTCTAAATAAGCTGTGCTTGTCCAAAGACAGCAGGTGCATCTGCATAATGGGAATCCCCGCCTGCCGAGGTAAGTGCCATAGATATATACGCCTATTGTGTTTGTATATGTTTGTGCCCTTCCTGCGGTAAGTGGGAAGGGCTTTTTTGTAGATTGCTTCCAATTCTCAGTTTACGGAGGTGAAACGAATTGCCAAGTGAGAAGATTTTAGAGCAGAAAAAACAAATTGTCGCGAATCTGACGGAAGACCTGAAACAGTCCTGCACTGGCGTTGTGGTCAGCTATAAGGGAATCACTGTTGCTCAGGATACCAAGCTCCGTAAAGAACTGCGTGAAGCCGGTGAAGATTACAGGGTTGTGAAAAACACTCTTCTGGGCCGTGCTCTGCGTGAAGCAGGTATTGAAGGGCTGGACCACGTACTGGAAGGTTCCACCGCTCTCTGCCTGAATAAAGGAGACTATGTCTCTGGTGCAAAGATCCTGGCGAAATTCGCTGAGGACAACAAGGTATTTGAGATTAAAGCCGGGTTTGTTGACGGTAAGGCAATTGACGCGGAAGGCGTTAAGAATCTGGCAAAACTCCCGAGCAAAGAAGTCCTGTTGGCTCAGGTGCTCGGCGGCTTGAATGCCCCGATTTCTGGCTTTGCTACCGTGTTGAACGGTACATTAAGAGGCTTGGTCATTGCTTTGAATGCAATCGCAGAGAAGCAAGGCGCAACGGCCTGATAATTGCAGAATTAAAAATGATTTATTAAAAAATTGGAGGTATTTTACAATGTCTGATAAAGTTGTAAAGTTAATTGAAGATGTTAAGGCTCTGACCGTTCTGGAACTGGCTGAACTCGTAAAGGCTCTGGAAGAAGAATTCGGCGTATCTGCTGCTGCTCCGGTAGCTGTTGCTGCTGCTCCGGTAGCTGGCGCTGCTGCTCCTGCTGCTGAAGAAAAGACCGAATTTGATGTTGTTCTGAAGGCTGCTGGCGCGAACAAGATCCAGGTTATCAAGGTTGTTCGTGAACTGACCGGTCTCGGACTGAAGGAAGCTAAGGAAGAAGTTGACAACGCTCCGAAGGCCCTCAAAGAAGGCGTTTCCAAGGATGATGCTGAAGCTATGAAGGCAAAGCTCACCGAAGTTGGCGCTGAAGTTGAAGTAAAATAAGATTTCCGAACAGGAAATGGGAGCCGGTCGAAAGACCGGCTCTTTTTATGCTCTATTTGTACTGTATGTTTTAGGCTGATTCGGTTTCCAAGAGTAATTTCCTCAAATGATTCAGTTAGGAAATACTTGAGACTGTTGATGATGTCTGTAAGGGAACTGAGTACTATTTTGCAGATTTAAGGTTGCCCTGATCTTTAGCAAAGGGCAATTGTGTGTCAGGAGTGCACAGAAGGCCCCGACCGAAAAAGGAAAACCAGGGAGTATTCCAAAAAGGTCGGCGGCCTTCTTCGTCTTTTCAATGGGTGAAAATCTAACAATTGTGCGTGAGCCTTCGTGGAGAATCCCACAAAGGAAATTTTCTAAAGCCTGATTCCTATTAAAACTTTTCCATTCAGTTAGCCTACTGGTGAAAAGTTTTCCCCATACCTTTCCTTTTGGGCTCCCTTTTTGTGGATGAGAAAGCATTTGAAAGGGCTAAACCTTTTGCGACCAGTCAAGCTTATGCTGGAAGAGGGGATCGTTCTTTATCAGATAATCCAATGCCCGGACATAGTCGGGGAAAGCAGCCACGGTCTCCCATCGGTTCTGGAGCTGTTCCATGAGGACATCTTTACCGGTCATGTTTTCCAGAGAGGAAAGAAAACCAGAGGTAACAATCATTCCGATAGCGTTAAAAAATAGCTGCCGATTTGCTAACAGGGCATCTTCGGGGTCGTTCATGTCCACAAAATCAGGTATTTTGCTGATAATATTGTTATCCACCTGGACATTTGCAAAATCTTTCCGCAATTCATCGTAATGCGCCAAAATGTCCTCCAGGGTCATATTCTGCATACTGTTCCCGTATTTCCGGATCATCATTTCATATTGCGCCTTGATTACCCGCTTATAGACCGCGAAACCTCTGGCGTTTTTCTCTTGGGCAACCTTCAATTCCGCTTCCGGGGTTCCGGGACGCTTCACGTGTACAATGTCGCCATTTGCATTCTGTGCTTGCAGCCATTCTCCGTTATGCATCTGATAGCCGGCGCCGATATCGCGTATCATTTGGCGCATTTGATCCGGGGTAAGCAGTTTTTGGGCGGCTTCCAGGTAAGAGAAGGATTTAAAAGAACGGAAGATCGGTTCCCCGATCGTAAGAGGAAGTCCCCTGTCTTTCAGTTCCTGTTCGGAACAGGATAGGGTGTAATAATGGGAAAGCCTGAGTCGTTGTCTCAGCGCGATGGCTTCCGGCGTTTCTTCCGCTAAAACTTCCTCTCCCGCAGCGACCAGAGGGCTGTCGTCCAGCCGTTCTTTTAAAGTAAAGCCGCTTGACAAGGCCGCCATGTAATCCTGACATTCTTTTGTCCCAGAGATAAACCGGTTCTCATAGGCCTGCCTGGCTTGCCGCATCAATTCGGTGTTTTGGGCAAGTTCGTTTTTCAGGGTATCTTGATCGGTCAAAGTCGGTTGGAAATCACGGACCCAGAATTGGTGACGCCGGTCGATCCCCATAGTTTCTTCCTGACGGAGCAAAGCAAGACAGCGGGCACGATAAGTAATTTGCTGAAGAAGTTGGAGTTTAAAGTCGTATTCTGCGCTATACGGCCCCAAAATATCTTCTTTCAGCGTGGCTGCGGCTTTCTCCATGGGTTCTCCCGGAACTACCAGCTTCCAGATAGACATAGAAGGATGTTTCAACTGGATCAGTTCATTTGTTACCGCTGCATCCAGCATCAGTTCGTTCAGTTCGGGGGCACGCACAAGAAGTGCTTCATCGTCGAGGGTAAGTAAGGAATCTACATCATACGCCAATATCTTCTTTACCTTTGCGGCCAAAAGCTCTTTGGCGTGGTCATAGAGTACCGGCGTGGAAACCTGATCAGCCGCTTGTACCTGCTGGATTTCCATGGCAGTGCGCAGCATATCCAAATTTTCATCGTAGTGCTCTTCTCCTGGGTTTATAAGCATCATCAAACGCATAAAAGCAGGAGTGTGCTTTTCTTGTTCCTCGAGGTTCAGGTCTGGGGAGTCGGCAATCCGCTGGAAAGTTCGTAATTTTTCCTGGCGCCGCAAAGTGAAGTCCATTGCTGCTGTTTTTACACGGTCCGCTTGCCGGGCATCCAATTTTACCTTTCTCTGATTGATGGTGTCAATGGCGTTCCGGTAAGTATTATGTACCATATCGTAGGCGTTAAGCTGTCCTTCTGCAATCTCCTGTATGGCGTCATAACCGTAATATTGGGCGTTGTCGAGATTGACGCCTTGTTTTTTACATACTATGTGCAGAGCATCTATAAAAGGAGGAAACAGCTTGTTCATGCTGGATTTGAGCAGTTCGTGTGTTGCCGGGGCCATCTGGTCGAAATAAGGGGCATTGATGGGATCAGCCATTGCCGCTCGGATAGCGTTGATTTTATCACATTTTGACTTAAGTTCGTCAATGTTTTGGCGGACGTTCCAATCAGACAAGAGGGATGGATCGTGGCGCATTCCCAACAGTTCGTCAATAACGCGATCAAGATGAGGCTTACGACGGGTAACATCCTTGGAACAATAATCGGCAAGAAAAGCCTCGTCTTCCTCTTTGAGCTTCTTGTCTTTTGGGGAAACCGGCACTCCTTTTTTGTCTGCTTTGTAGCCGATCACAAAAGCTTTCAGCACCTGTGTGTCTACTCCGCTTTGGGCGATGAGCGTCTGGTTACCTCTCATAGAGACATCTTTGCGGTCCGATAGCTTTTGCAGGGAAGTGACCATATCATAGGTGGCGGCTGTACCCACAGGGCATACTTTCCTGGCTGATTTGGCATGAAAATGATTTTGAAGGCGTTTCTTCACGGAAAGGTTAGCAGGTGCTTCCTCTTGTACGGGGGTGCCGGGAGAAACCGTTTGTACCTGTGTAGCAGGGAACTGTTGCTGAAGGCTGGCAACCATGGTCAGATTAGCAGCCCGTTCGCGTTGGAGTTCTACCGAGGGGGCAGAAGTTTGAAGTTGTTCTGCCGGTGCTTCCTGTTCATCTTGCCCTACATAAAGAGGATTGACATAAGTTTGTATGGTGATAGCTTCCTTCTTTTTTTCCAGATGGAGTTGTTTGTTATCTTTTGGCATATGGCCGCCTCCTCTCTATTCTAGAAACCGTATGTAGGTACGGGAAATAGGTTTTGCGTTTGGCAATAAAGAATGGATGAGACTATCGGAAACAGGGGTGATAGCTTCCATAGTGAGCACAGTGTCTGGGGAATACTTTTCCTGAAGGTAGGTAAAAGCACCATGGAGAAGTAAGGGCATATCCTGAGGACAGGTACTTCTCATCCAGGCCAGACGGATGCGGTTTTGATTTGATGCGGTAAACACAGCGAAAGAGCGTATCGTATTTTTTTCCATGACAGCAATACTGACATCTTTATCCACAGATGGATGGGTAAGTGGAACGTCCAGATAATTTTCCCCCCGTGCAACAGTTGTTTTATAAGCAGAGGTTAAAATATAGGAGGGGATTTTAGAAAAGGGAAGAATTTTAGGTGGAAGAGAATACTTTCCGGAAAAGAAAGAAGATTTAGAGAGTTCTTTCAGAGGAACTCCATATAGTACAGAAGCGCTTTGAGTCTGGACAAACCCCAAAGCACTCAAAAAAGGGGGAAGGGTATCATGATCGGGCAAAGTATGCGTATAACTCAATTCAATAGTGGAACAACTAGGTCTGGCAAAACAACAAAGGCTCTCCAACAAGAGTTTACCGCTACCGCGACGACGATACTTGGGAGCAACATAAAGGGAACGAATTTCCAATGTCTCATCGTGAATCCAAGCTGCTGCTGCACCACAGGCAGTTGATCCATCCATAATTCCTAAAGTTGCAAGTGGTTCTCCATGTTCTAAAGCTATCACTGTATCAGGCAGCAGTAAACTGCGAAAAGAGGACAATTGTTCATAGCTGATCCAACCGATCTCAATCATAAATAGGGTTCTCCTTTCCAGGGAAACAAATCAGCTTTCTTCTGTGCACAATGGCATAGAAAGAATGAGATAAATTTCCTATTCTTCTTACCTCTATTTTATATTATTTCTCTAAATATTACAGCTTTTTTTGCTAAAGGTTTTCTAAAATTTTTGGGAGGAGCATCAGGGGCTGCTGACCAATTGGAACTAACATTGGTGCCTGTGGGATGATTCTGGTATGAACCGCAACAATCTTCCCATGATGGCAGAAATTCGTGGAAATGAGTTTTGAAAATAGAGGGATACGAAAAAACTTGAATAAAAGATGATACCGGAAGTGCTCTCCAGAAAAATAAATTTTCGAAATCTTCGTTTGCAAAAATGATTTATGAGACAGACAAACTGACTGGGAAACAGTTAAAATTGATGGAGTATCCATAATAAAATGTTATTGACTTTACAAAACGCCTGTAATGCCCTAAGTTCTCAGAGCATTACAGGCGTTTTGAGAATAAATTTTACTTTGGAACAGTCATGGAAAACTATAGTTTACTGAGATTAGATTACTTGCATTACTTTTCTCAACCCGGTTCTCTCTGTATGTAGCACAGATAGCGTTCTTCTAATAAATTCCCGAGGCCGCTTGCTTTCACGGTGCCGTCCGGCTGGAACCCGTTCTTTTCATAAAACGTTTTTGCCCGGCTGTTCTGTGCAAGTACCCAGAGGGAAATCGTCCGGTAGCCCCGTGCAATGATTTCCTTTTTCACCCAGTCCATGGTTTTTTGGCCCAATCCCTTCCCAATAAAATCAGGGTCAAGATACAAGCCTGTCAATTCATAGACTGTCGCCGGCAAATCCTGATCTCTTGGAGGGTTGATGCTCAGGATCCCGATGATTTTTCCCCCGGATACCGCAGCATAATGGGTGTCAAAATTCGCTTTCAAAAAAATTTCCCACATTTCTTCTCTATG
Organism: uncultured Clostridia bacterium; assembly: GCA_944381295.1. Classification (GTDB taxonomy): domain Bacteria; phylum Bacillota; class Clostridia; order Oscillospirales; family Acutalibacteraceae; genus CALWKP01. The sequence continues at coordinate 12,465 of CALWKP010000189.1, forward strand.
GGCATTGCGCTGCTCAATGATTTCCATAGGGACATAGGGAGAGTAGGCAAAGATCCATGACTTTCTGAGAATAGCGGCGAATTCCGGTGCATCCGCAGGCAGGGCGAGTCTTATGGAAAAAATTGGCATTGTCTGTCATCCTGTTGCTTCCTCCTTTTTCAGGACCCTGTCGATTTGTATTTCCGTAAGCCGAATCGAAAGAAGCAGTAGCAGGGAATCATGAAAAGAAACCCGAACAGGGGCAGGAACATCAGCCCGAACTGTTCCGATCTCCCGACAAGGTAGAGGAAGGGATAATACTGGAACAACGCAACCGGGATGATGTAGGTGAAGAATTTCAGCACCACGTCCCCATAGATCGACAGGGGATATTTCCCGAATTCCCGCGTGCCATCCGTAAAGATGTTCATAAATTCCAGGCTTTCGATCGTGAAAAAGCTGACTCCGGCATACAGGACAAACAGCGCCGAAAATACGGCGATGCCGCCAATCAGCATCAGGATCAGGGTAATCACCTTATCGAAGGTCCAGACAACCCCGCAGGTTGGAATGGCGTATGCGAGAATCAGGATAGCTTGCAGCGTCCTGCCGAAGCGGGTGAAATCCATGTTCGAGGTGAGTACCTGGAAGATCTCGTTGCGCGGGCGGACAAGGATCCTGTCCAGATTCCCGCTTCGGATGAGCCATGGAAAGATATCGAAGCCCCGGACAAAACACTCGCACAGGGAGAACGACATCAGCAGAATCGAAAAACAGATCAAAACTTCTGAAAAAGTGTAGCCGTTGACCGAGTGGAAACGGGAAAACATGAAATATACACTGAGGAAAGTTGTGAACGAGACGAGAAACTGTCCTAATGCGGTCATCAGGAAAGACGCTTTATACTGCATCCGGGATTTGAGAAGGATAGCGATAAATTTGAAGTACAGTTTCATTTCTTACCCTCCCTGGACAACGACTTTTTTCAGAGCCCGACTCATACAAAAAAGGCCGATCATCGTCAATGCGGCAAACCAGATGAGCTGCACGGCGATGCTTTGCAGGGCGTGCCTTCCGCTGATGTGGCCCGAATAGATCAGGAACGGCGTGCTCTGCACGGAAGCAAAGGGCAGTGCATTCATCACCGCTTGCAAGTTTTCCGGAAAAAAAGGAATCGGGATGATTCCGCCGGCCAGAAAGTCTGTCAAGGTTGCTGCCAGCAGCCTGATCCCCTGTGGGGACATTGTATAGAACGTTGAGATGTAGATCAGCATGGAAAAAGATACCAGAACGAGAAGCCCAAGCGTGAGGGAGATAAGGAACAGGACGCCGGCCAGCCAATCCGGAGGGAGGGTGATGCCAAACGGGGCCGGAAGGAATGCCGCGATCAAAAGGATGGGGAGGCATCGGAGCACCGCTTTGGAAAGCCTTATCGCCGTGTTTTTT
>CALWKP010000190.1 GCA_944381295.1 uncultured Clostridia bacterium
AACCGCAATTTTAAAGTCGCCGTAGCCTTTTCCATCAAATTCTTTTTCGATCTCGTCGTAGCTTTTGCCGGTGACAGAGGAGTAAATCCCCATCAGGTTGTTGACCCCGTCTTTTCCTTCTGCATACCGGACACAAGCTTCACTGTCGGTCACAGCGCGCTTAAATTTGCGCATGATATCTTCCGGTTTGTCGAGCAGCGCTACCCAGGCATTTGCGTTTTCGTCCGATTTGGACATTTTTCTTGACGGGTCCTGTAAGGACATCACCCGCGCGCCGACCTTCGGAATATAAGGTTCCGGAACCTTGAATGTGGGACTGTACGCCCCGTTGAAACGTTCTGCAATATTGCGCGCAAGTTCCAGATGCTGTTTCTGATCTGCGCCCACCGGGACCAAATCACTTTGGTACAGCAGGATGTCGGCAGCCATGAGACTGGGATAAGTAAACAGACCGGCGTTGATGTTGTCCGGATGTTTGGTGGATTTATCCTTGAATTGGGTCATACGGGAGAGTTCCCCGAATTGTGTGTAACAGTTCAAAATCCAGGCAAGCTCAGCATGGGTGTGAACCTGGCTCTGAATGAAAAACAGGCTTTTGCTAACATCGATTCCGCAGGCGAGGAACAACGCGTAAGCCTCCAACGTATGACGCCGGAATGACGCAGGGTCCTGACGCACGGTAATGGTATGCAGATCGGCCAGTGCGTAGATACATTGATAGTCGTCCTGAAGCGCGACCCAATTTTTGAGCGCACCAAGATAATTCCCTAATGTGATAGAACCGCTCGGCTGAATCGCGCTGAAAATAACTGGTTTGCGTTCTGACGCTTGTGTTTCCATAGGTGAAGTCCTCCTGTTATTTCATCATATCGCGGACAAGTTCTCCAAGGATGTCGATCCCTTTGACAAGCTGCTCGTCCGTAGGTGTGGAATAGTTGATGCGGAATGACTGACAGGGTTCTTTTTCGTCTGTGAGGAACGTGTTGCCCGGGACAACACATACTTTACGCAGTACGGCCTGCTTGCAGAACTCTAACATGTCGATCTTGTCAGGCAGGGTGCACCAGGCAAAAAGACCGCCGGTCACTGGTTCCCAAGTGATGTAAGGGGTGAATTCCTTTTCCATCTCGTGCAGCATCACCGCACTCTTTTTACGATAGATCTCACGGAGATGTTCCAAATGTGCGTCAAAATCATAGTTGGTCAGGAAAGAGTCGCAGATAATCTGGGACCAGATGTTGGTATGGACATCTTCTCCTTGTTTGCAAACGACCATTTTCTGAAGCAAGGCCGACGGAGCGATCGCATATCCTACACGCATACCAGGAGAAATCACTTTGGAGAATGTACCAGCGTAAACAACAACGCCTTCCTCGTCAAAAGATTTGATGCAAGGGAGCGGTTCGCCGGAAATACGCAAATCGCCGTAGGGGTTATCCTCTAAGATAAGAACGCCGTATTTTTTGGCAAGCTCATAAACCGCGCGGCGTTTTTCCAAGCTCATGGTGATGCCGGACGGATTCTGGAAATTCGGGATGGTATAGATGAATTTTGCGCGAGGTTCTTCCTGAAGGGCCTTTTCAAGAAGTTCCACATTCATCCCGTCGGATTCCATGGGGATGCCGCGGAGTCGTGCGTTATAAGAACGGAAAGAGTTCAGCGAACCGATAAAGCTCGGAGCTTCACAGATGACGACGTCGCCCTCGTTGCACAGCGATTTGGTAACCAGATCCATCACCTGCTGCGCGCCGGATGTAATCAGGATATCGTCAAAATCCCGCCCAACCTGGTGATGGCTTTTCATGTACTCTTTCAAATGAGTGCGCAGCGGCGCATAACCTTCTGTGATGCTGTATTGCAGAGCTTCCACAGCACGGTTGGCAAGGACATCACGGGAAATCTCAGCAATCTCTCTGGCGGGGAAGGCTTCCGGAGCCGGATTTCCGGCAGAAAGGGAAATTACACTGGGATCAGCCGCGTATTTAAAGATCTCACGGATCGCGGATGGTTTCAGGGTCAAAACACGGTCAGAAAAATGATATTCCATAGGAAAGACCTCCTTTTATCTGCATGAATATCATTCTATCACAGTTTCCGGCGAGAATCAATTTTTTGTTCCGAAAGAAGAGAGAAAACAAGTGCTTCTTTGCATTACAAGCGTTTTTTGACGGCGACTGAGAAGCTTCGGCAGGAATCTCCACAAAACAACGGCATGTTCTGACACAGCTTGTCCAACCCCGCTGTTATAATAAAGTAAGGAATTATTTTCCAGAATTTGTAAGAATATGGATAAATGAGGTAAGGACAGGTGGTAGACGGAATGAATGGCAAAGGAAAAACACTGGAACGGAGAAGGATGACCGTTTCGGAATTCCTGGGGTCGGCTGCATGCAGACGGCTATTGATACAAGCGGCATATTGTGTGATTGGGGTCGCGTGTTCCCAAGGGATCGTTTTTGGCAGATACGCGCCTTTTGGGGTCGCAGCTGTGGCAGCAGCTCCCTATGCTAACCTGTGGCCCACCTTGGCTGGTGCAGTTCTGGGATATTTGCTTCCTTCTTCTGCCCAGATACCGGTTCGATATATCGCAGCGGTGCTGGCTGCTGCAGCGATCCGATGGACTTTAAATGATTTGGTGAAAATACGGCAGCATCCTTTTTTTGCGCCGTTGATCTCATTTGCACCGCTGTTTTCTACGGGTGTCGCCTTGGCAATGGTGAACGGGACTCCTTCCGGTGGGATTGCCATGTATGTAGCGGAATCGTTGTTGGGAAGCGGCTGTTCTTACTTTTTCTCGCGGACAGCAGAACGGATGGGAAAATCGGGAGCGTTCCGTGCGCTGAAATATCCCGACCAGGTCAGCCTGGCGATGACTGCTGGCGTATTGGTGGTATCGCTGTCGGGAATCAGTGTGATGGGGATTTCCTTCGGGCGTGTTCTTGCAGTGGTACTCATTCTGTTGGCAGCGAAATACGGCGGAATCTCTGCGGGCGCCATTTCGGGGGTCGCCGCAGGGACCATGCTCAGCTTGTCAACAGCAGGAGTCAATTATCTTTCCGGAGCTTATGCGCTCGGAGGATTGATGGCAGGAGTATTCGCGCCTGTGGGGAAATTAGCTTCTGCGGCAGCCTTTGTCTTTTCCAATGCGGCTGCGTCTCTTCAGGTAGGAAATCAGGAGGCGGTACTTAACGGAATTTATGAAGTGATGACCGCCACTGTTTTATATATGGTGTGGCCGTCGCGCAGCAGTGGTCAAGTAAACGGGATTTTCAGTCAGACGCCGGATATCCTCCATAGCGACGGCTTGCGCCGGTCAGTGATTATGAAACTTGATTTTGCAGCAAAAGCATTGGGGAATATTTCAGGGTCGGTGGAAGAGGTCTCACGGCGGTTGGACAAAATTTGTGCTCCGGATATCAATGGGGTATATAAGCGGGCAATCGATCAGGTTTGCAGTACCTGTGGTTTGAAGCTATATTGTTGGGAACGTAATTATGGGGAAAGCATGAATGCGTTCAATGATTTGACAGGACCGCTGAGGGAAAAAGGTAAAGCGGTTGCCGGAGATTTCCCGGAACATTTCTCATCCCATTGCGGACGGATGGATCAGCTTTTGAGCGCAGTAAACCGGAATTTTGAAGAATTTTCTACAAGGATGGCGGCGGACAGACGTGTGGCACAGGTTCGGTCTGTTGCGGCAGATCAGTTTGAGACTACCGCAGAAATGCTCCGCGATATGGCACGGGAACTGGAGTCCTTTGAGCGATTCGATTTTTCGGCTGCCCAATCGGTTGGACAAGTGCTTCACGATGCAGGAATCGTCCCGATTGATGTAAGCTGCCGCGTGGATCGGTATGACCGGATGTCGATTGAAATTGAGGCATCCCAGATCGACCGGGGAAGATTGAACCGTGTGACTTTAGCAAAACAGATTTCCAAAGCATGCGGGCGGTCATTTGATGCGCCTTGCATTGGCATGGTAGAAGATCATTGCAGGCTGCGGATGAGCGAGAAACCAGTATTTCGGGTACAGGTAGGGTCTGCGCAGCATGTTTTTGGAAATGCACAGCTTTGCGGTGATAGCTATGACTGTTTCCCGGATGGAAGCGGACGACAGATTGCGGTCATCAGTGACGGGATGGGGACCGGAGGCCGTGCAGCGGTGGACGGTGCGATGGCGGCCGGAATGGTTTCAACACTGATTAAAGCGGGGATTGGGTTTGGATGTGCCTTAAAGATCGTCAATTCGGCATTGCTGGTGAAATCAGGAGAAGAATCGTTGGCAACCGTAGACCTTGCAGCAGTGGATCTGTTTAACGGGAAAGTGGAAATTATGAAGGCAGGAGCGCCTGCCAGCATGGCGCGCAGGTCCGGAAAGGTGACAAGAGTAGATGCACCGTCACTGCCGGTGGGGATTCTGAATGAAGTGAATTTCTCCCACGAAGAAGTGAAATTAGCGGCGGGAGACCTGTTGGTATTGTATTCCGACGGTGTGACGGCAAGCGGAGAAGATTGGCTGGCGTCGCTGCTGGAAGGATGGAAAGGAGAGGTGCCGCAGGAACTGGCGGAAGAAATCGTATCGCAGGCGATTGCTCGGCGGGATGACGGGCATGACGACGATGTGACAGTCTTAGTATTGAAACTTACAGAACAGACGTTGGAAATTTGAAACGGAAAGGGTGAAAGCGAAGCCCCGGCCCCAAAGTCCGTAGCCCCTTTTCAAGGGGCTACGGCGCGTCTCTGCAAGAGCATGCGGTTAGGAATCCTATGGATTCCTAACGCTTTGGGGCCGGGGCTTCTATCGCGTAGGAAGAATAAAACGGGGAGCGTAAGGGAGGCACTTCGTAAGGAAGTTGCCTCCTTATTTTTTCTGTTTTATTTGCATTTTGGGTATCAAAATCCGATGCTCGCTACACCTGCAGGCAGGTGCTTGTCAATGCTTTTCAGAGATTTTCGATATTTTGCAGAAGATAGAAATACTATTTAGTTTGGGCATAAAGATAGAGCCAATGAAATGCGAATTTTCTTGCATTTCACCGGCTCTGCAGGCTGAATAATGATTATATTTTGTAGTTAATCTGTTTTTATGTATTCGGCAAAGAAGAACAAAGGTAAGTCGCTATTTTTATTTATGCCATCGTATGAAACTGGTTCACAAGTTTGTTTCAATACAAATCCGTGTTTTGCCGCAACGTTTAAGTAATAAGACAGCGGACGATGGAAGTGCTCTGTCTTGCCCCAAAATTCATTTGTGCATTGATAATGTTTAATATATTTATCCATCGCTTTGGCATACCTGTAGCCGTTTAAATCTTTAAGCCAATAGCAATCATAAAATGCAGGATGAACGATTGAATAATACAATATTCCCCCTGCTTTAAGTATCCTTCTGCATTCCGAAAAAACAAAATCAATATTCTCAATATCCATTAATACTTGATTGGAAAATACAACATCAAATTGATCATTTTCAAAAGCAAACGGAGTTGTTATATCCATAACAGAAAACTCACTGGTAGGATATCGATCTCGAGCTATTTCAATCATTTTTTCTGAACCGTCAACTCCCATTGCATCAGCTCCGATCTTGCTGAAATAATCTGTATAAAATCCATAGCCGCAACCAAGGTCTAATATTTTCTCTCCGCTAAAATGTTCAAATCTGGCTTGTACTACTCTTTTGTTGCTTTCTACAAATTCTGAATTTTCTTGATCTTCAGTATATTTTAACGCAGCTCTATTCCATTGGTTTATTATATCTTGCATTTTTTCGACTCCGACTCTTGATCATGTAATTTTGGCTTCCATTGTTTTGCACTTGTTAAAGTAGTCGACGGGATAAGACAAGGAGAAGCCGCTTCCTTACGCAGCCTCTCCCAACAGCTCCCCGTTTGTGTTAGTAAGTATCGATATACGGACGGACTCGAAATTTTGCGCCGGTGTGACGGCAAAGTTCCCGGCAGGCTTCAATTTCTTCTGGGGGAAGCCCGTTATCCACAATTGTCATGGATACATTAGGAACATAAAATCCTGCGTCTGTAGTGAATTTGAGAATCGCAGGCAGCGCGTCAAGACCGTATTTAGAATGACAGATGGCATCGTACTTTTCCGGAGTGGACGCATTCAGACTGACCGATACAACATCCACCAGCCCATCCATTTCAGGAGCGGTACGCCGTCCGTTGATGAGGTCCGATAACCCGTTTGTGTTGATGCGGATATCGATACTGCTGTGTTCTCTTAGCTTTCTGCATAACCACATCATATCGTCAAATCGGCAGGTCGGTTCGCCATACCCGCAAAAGACCAGCTGCCGGTATTTGGTAAGTTCCCTGGACTGGATTTCTTCCCAGACCTCTTCCCGGGAGGGTTCGCGTTCCAGCCATAAGCTGTCAGCGTCACCAACGCCGTCACCGTGTGTGCGTACACAAAATTCACATGCATTAGGGCACTGGTTTGTCAGATTGATATATAGATTATCGCCCAAAACATACGTTGTATTCATAGAAACAGAAACCACCTCTTATTTAGGAATCCGGAATAGACGGCATGCATTCTCGCGGGCAGCTTCCAGTACCTCGTGAGAGGAGATCCCGCGTACCTCAGCGATTTTAGCAGCAGAATAGACGATCATCGAGGAATCGCATCGTTTTCCGCGGAAAGGCACAGGAGACATATAGGGAGCGTCTGTTTCGGTCAATAGTCGGTCCAAGGGGACCTCCCGTGCAACCTCCACAGGGACACGCGCGTTTTTAAAGGTGACAGCCCCACCTAATCCGATATACATGCCGAGGGACAGTACCTCCCGCATCATTTCTACGCTGCCGGAGAAACAGTGCAGAACTCCTTGCGGACGGTACCTGCGTAAAATTTCCATGGTGTCGCCGTGGGCATCGCGGTCGTGAACAATGACTGGAAGTCCCAGTTCTGCTGCCAGGGAAAGCTGTTCTTCAAAGATGCGGCGCTGGATTTCTTTGGGTGCCATGTCCGGAAAATGATAGTCCAAACCGATCTCGCCGATGGCTACCGCTTTTGGAAGCGACGCAAGATGACGGATCGTAGCGAGATAATCTTCCGGAATTCCGGAAACACACTCCGGATGAACACCGGCCGCAGCATAAAAATAGGGATATTCCTCTGCAAGGCGCGCGGAAGCAAGACTGCTTTCCAAACTTGCGCCGGCATTGATAACACAGCAAACGCCGAGCTGCGGCAAACGTTGCAGCAGCTCGGCCCTGTCATTTTGAAAGGCTTCGTCATCATAATGGGCGTGCGAATCAAAAATCTGTTCCATAACGCGCCCTTTCAGTGGATGCGGGAACCAGCCGGGATCTCGTCCACAAAGATCACTTTTACGTCGTCCTCACCGGCATCTGCGGCAAGGATCATCCCCTGGCTCTCTACACCGCAAAGTACCGCGGGTTTCAGGTTTGCCACCAGGATGATGCTGTGGCCGATCAAATCTTCCGGCTTATACCATTTGGCAATTCCAGAAGCGACGGTACGCTGTCCAGCCCCATCGTCAAGGGTCAGTTTCAGCAGCTTTTTCGCACGTTTTACCGGTTCGCAGGCAGTGATTTTGGCAACCCGAAGCTCTACTTTCGAGAAATCCTCAATTCCGATCTGAGCGAGCCCCTCGATCTTACGAGGTTCCGGGGCTTTCTCTTTCGGCGCGGAGGTGTTTGGAATCAGGCCGTTCAACTCTTCGATTTCCTTGTCCACATCAATGCGCGGGAAAAGGGTATCACCCTTCGTGATGACAGCATCGGCGGAGAGCAATCCCCACTCCGATGCCGCATCATAGGTCAGAATTTCCGGAGTAGCGCCGATCTGCTGCTGGATTTTTGGAGAGGTGTTGGGCAGGAACGGGGTGAGAAGAATGGAAATAATACGCAGCGATTCGCACAGGTTGTATAGAACCGCCGCAAGACGTGCACGCTTGGTTTCGTCTTTTCCAAGAGCCCACGGCATTGTCTCGTCAATGTATTTGTTTGTGCGGGAAACCAGTTTCCAGATTTCGGTCAATGCGGAAGAAAATTGATATCCATCAATTGCAGCGTCACATTTTGCACGCAGTTCTTTGGCCAAAGCAATCAATTCGTCATCCAGCGGTTCTGCTTCCCGCTCGGCCGGGATATGCCCGCCAAAATATTTCTGCGCCATCGCAGTGGTACGGGACAACAGGTTCCCCAGGTCGTTGGCAAGGTCGGAATTGATGCGGTTGATTAAAGCTTCGTTGGTGAATACGCCGTCGGAACCAAAAGGAATTTCACGGAGCAGGAAATACCGAATTGCATCTACACCGTACCTCTGGCACAGGATCACCGGGTCAACCACATTCCCTTTGCTCTTGCTCATCTTGGTGCCGTCCCCGAACAACAGCCATCCATGACCATAAACCTGTTTCGGAAGAGGGAGATCCAACGCCATAAGCATGGCGGGCCAGATGATCGTGTGGAACCGGACAATTTCCTTGCCAACAAAATGAACATCAGCAGGCCAATATTTGCGATAATCGGAATCGTCGTCGGAGCCGTAGCCCATAGCAGTGATGTAGTTCGTGAGCGCGTCAAGCCATACATAGACGACGTGTTTGGGATCAAAATCGACCGGGATTCCCCAGGTGAAACTGGTCCTGGAAACACAGAGGTCTCCCAGACCCTGCTTAATGAAGTGGATCATTTCATTTTTGCGGCTTTCCGGCTGAATGAAATCAGGCTGCTTTTCATAAAGTTCCAGAAGCCTGTCCGCATAATTGGAAAGCCGGAAGAAATATGCTTCTTCTTCCGCCCATTTTACTTCACGGCCGCAGTCAGGACATTTGCCGTCCTTGAGCTGTGTTTCGGTCCAGAAGGATTCACAGGGGGTGCAATACCATCCTTCATACTTACCTTTATAGATGTCGCCGCGATCATACAGCGCACGGAAGATTTTCTGTACAGCTTTGACGTGATAATCGTCTGTTGTACGGATAAAACGGTCGTTGCTGATATCGAGAAGTTTCCAGAGAGCCTGGAAATCCGCGACGATCTTATCGACATATTGCTTTGGAGTGACACCGGCTTCTGCTGCTTTGATTTCGATTTTCTGTCCATGTTCATCGGTGCCGGTCAGGAACATGACATCGTATCCCTGAAGACGCTTGTAACGTGCGATGGCATCGCTGGCCACGGTGCAGTAACTGTGACCGATATGCGCCTGTCCGGAGGGATAATAGATCGGAGTGGTGATGTAAAAGGTTTTTTGATCCATAAAAATCATTCCTCATAAAAATATCATGGTTGATTCTCTCATTATACCCATTTTTGGGAGAAATTTCAATCATAAACAAAAAGACAGTGGAAACGATTTGGTTGGATGATATGCAAACGCAGTTTACCAGAACCAAGAAGGGGCGAGAAGGCTGGTTTTGGGCAGATGGAATGGAAAATATAGAAAAGAGGGCCAATGCAGCAACTATGTGATGCAAAGGCCCTCAGGAAAGGCAAAAATATTTTCTTTTTCGAGAAACGAGCTTCAGGCTGGCGGGATATCGTTATAAAGGAAATCGCGAATCATCGTGCAGTTCGCCTCAAGGTCGATGGACAATACCTGGCTGCCATCATCAAGCACCATGTCAGAGAAAGTACCGCTGTTTGGTACATGCATCGTTTCCATAGGATAATCCATAATCGTGAATGCCTGTCCAATCAGGGAAACAATTTCCGCTTCGGTCAGATTTGTCTGGACGTATTCAAGGGAATCGTACATCAGGGCAGTAGCTTCCGCAGGGTTCAGCGTTTTGACCTTATCGATCATACAGCCAATGACCTGGCGTTGGCGGCCGGTACGGCCAAAATCGCTGTCAATGGCACGCATCCTGGAAAAGTATAATGCTAGTGTTCCGCGCATATGATTGGTCCCGGCGCTGAGCTGACAGCCCATGACACGATTCATTTCATCTGCTTCCGCTTGACTAACTTCTACCTCAATGCCGCCCATTTTATCAATAATATCGGCAAAACTGTCGACATCGATCATGACATATCGGTCAATGTTGATGCGGAAATTATTTTCGATCGTCTGCATAGTCAAAGCGGGGCCGCCGTTGCTGAAGGATGCGTTGAGTTTCGTTTTGCCTACGGTTGGAACTTCCAGGTACATATCACGGAGAAAAGAGGTCAGTTTCAATTTCTTGTGTTTGTTATCAATGGAAGCCAGCATCATGGTGTCAGAACGTTGAAGACCATCCTGTACCCGGTCGGTACCGATCAGGAGGATATTCATCACATCCTCGTCGGAAATGACGTCCCATTCGGGAGCGTCTGCGGGCTGTTGAACATAGGGGGTAGTATCCACGTCCTCATAGTTGATGCGGGAAAGCATGACGCCTCCGAATACTACAACGCCAATACCAAAAAGGAGGACTAAACATCCTAACACAAGAAGGATACGGCGTCCGGAACTTTTTTTCTTCTTGCGTTTTCTGGAAGGGGAAGAACGTCCGCGTGATGGAGCAGCGTGGCGTTCCCTACTAGAACTTGAATAGATATCACGATCTACATAATTATATCGGTCGATCTCACCGGATTGGCGATATCTTTTTGGGTCATAACGGCCATTTCTGTTATTAGCCATAAATTCCTCCGTTGTTCCCTGAAATAGTCAATTCCATCCTCCAAAATCAGGAGGAAAGAAGGCGTTTACCATTGTATTGCAAAATAAAAGGCTTGTCAACAGCACAGTGAGGGGGAATTGTTTTGGAATACAGGTGTCCACTGGAAGTTCGGGAAAAGAATGGTAAACAATACCATTTTCGACTGATTTTGAGAAAAGCCGAAAGTAAAATTTTTAGCAAGAAGTAAAGCAATTGTCTTGATTTTACAAAGCAGTAACAACTTGATAGAATTTTTCTTTTACAATAAAGAAAAAACTTTCTAAATAAAGCGGCAGAAAATATAGTTCCAGAGAAAGGAATATTTGTAAACTAGGAAATGGAGAGGATAGCCATGAAAAAGGCAGAAAAGAATTCCTACACAAAGAAACGAATGCTTTGGGTACGTATTGTCGCACTGATTCTAGTAGCGATGATAGCATTATCCGCGTTATCGGTTGTTTTGTTTTGGTAAAAAGAATGACTTTTTGATTTTTTTTACAACTTTTCGACAATATTTCATAGAAAGTTCTGGTATGGTGTGGTATAATAACCTCACGGCCTAAACGGAAATCGAAGATTTCCGAGGCCTGAGAGAACATTGTTCCACTGCCGGAAAACGGTTGCCGTTTTCCGGCAGGAGGTTGCCAAGCCTGGCGGCTTGTTGATGTGGTATCATGTCCGCAGAAAGGTTCTAACGCGGGCGTCTTGACCTAATGGCATCATTGAGCTGAGCGGAGGTACGACGCGTGCGCGGCTTGCTCACCGCAGGTGTGGTATCATGTCCGCAGAAAGGTTCTAACGCGGGCATCTTGACCTAATGGCATCATTGAGCTGAGCGGAGGTACGACGCGTGCGCGGCTTGCTCACCGCAGGTGTAGCCTCACGGCCGCAGTGGAAATCAAAGACTTCCGGACCTGCGGTCGACAGGTCGGGCGGCAAACGGATTACCTTATCAGCAGCCTGGTAGGCAGAACATGGAAGGCGAAAACCTTGATCATTGCCGGTTTTATGGTTTGCCGGTGTAATGTAATTTTTGTAGCCATACAAAAAATAGCGAAATGCAGGAGGATCGTAATGGCGGAATATGATGTAGTCGTGGTAGGCGCAGGGCCTGCCGGGATTTTTGCAGCCCTGGAACTGAATAAACTTGCTCCAGAATATCGGGTGCTGGTCATGGACAGCGGTCCGTCGATTGATAAGCGGGTGTGCCCGGCCCGGCAGACCGGGAAATGTGTGAACTGTTCCCCATGCCGGATCATGA
>CALWKP010000191.1 GCA_944381295.1 uncultured Clostridia bacterium
CGCTAAAAATATCCTGGAATACTGCAATCTGAAGGGTGGTTCCTATTACAGCGATATGAGAATCGCACACGGGTTCCGGGAGCCCCATAACATCAAACTCTGGTGCCTGGGGAACGAAATGGACGGACCTTGGCAGATTGGACATAAGGAAGCCGATGATTATGGGAAACTCGCAGCAGAGACCGCGCATGTAATGCGGATGGTCGATCCGTCGATTGAGTTGGTTGTCTGCGGAAGTTCTTACGCAACTATGCCCACGTTCGGTACCTGGGAATCCACAGTACTGGATAAATGTTACAACGAAGTGGATTATTTGTCCATGCATCAGTATTATAACAATGAGGACAACAATACGCCGAATTTCCTGGCAGCAAATATGGGGATGGATCGGTTTATCCAGGAAGTAATCGCGACATGTGACGCGGTAAAGGCCAAGAAGCACAGCAATAAGACGATCAATCTTTCGTTTGACGAGTGGAATGTATGGTATCATTCCAATGAGCAGGATAAGAAATTGGAAAAATGGTGCCGTGCCCCGCATCAGCTGGAAGACGTGTACAATTTTGAGGATGCGCTGCTGGTGGGAAGTTTGCTGATTACCTTGCTGCGTCATGCGGATAGGGTAAAGATCGCTTGCCTGGCACAGCTGGTCAATGTGATTGCGCCGATCATGACTTCGGATACCGGTGCGTGGAGGCAGACGATTTATTATCCATATCTGTACAGCAGTCTGTGGGGACGCGGGACGGTGTTGCAGACATTGGTGGAAGCGCCGTCTTATGAAAGCTCTTATGGGGATACCCCCTATTTGGATTCGGTACTGGTGATGGACGAGGAAAATGAAACTCTGACGATGTTTGCGGTCAACAAGAGCCTCGATGAAGAGATGGAGGTCACTTGTGACTTGAGGCAGTTTAAGGGATATCGTGCACTGGAACAGGTAATTTTGACTCACGACGATGTGAAGGCGGTAAACACAGAAGAAAATCCGGATCGTGTGGCGCCGAAGAATGTTACGCCGGCACAGCCGGAAGGTGGGATCTTAACAACAAACATTCCGGCAAAATGCTGGACAGCGATTAGGTTTGGGAAATAAGGGTTCGGCAGGCAAGCGCTTTGCCGGGGCCCCAAGCGTTCCACCGGCTCCAACGGGAGCCGGTGGAACCAGAACAAAGAGGAAGGCGGGGGATTTCCCCCACCTTCCTCTTTGTCTGTGCGGGAACAGCCCTGTGGGGCTGTTCCCGCGGCTTGGGGCCCCGGCGTCGCGAAGTGCAGCCCGCCTTTTTATAGGGATTCCTCTAATGTTTCCAGTTCCTTCATCCAAACCGCGGCACTGGCATCACTGGGCATCCTCCAATCCCCGCGCGGGGACAATGTCACACTGCCGACCTTTGGTCCGTCCGGTAAACAGGACCGCTTGAACTGCTGCGCAAAGAACCTGCGGCAGAATATAGTGAGCCATTTCCGGATCGTACCGGTATCATACCGCCCGTCAAAAGCGGCGGCGGCCATCCGGTAGATTTTGGCCGGACCAAACCCGAATCTAACCAGATAATATAGGAAAAAGTCATGTAATTCGTAAGGCCCGACGAGGTCTTCTGTTTTCTGGGAAATCACGCCGTCGACCGGTGGCAGAAGCTCGGGACTCACGGGAGTGTCGAGAATGTCAAGCAGTAATCGGGACAAGGTTTCCCCGCTGTTCTGTGCAGCATAGCGGACAAGATGTCGTACGAGTGTTTTGGGTATCGAAGCGTTGACCCCATACATGGACATATGGTCGCCATTATAGGTTGCCCATCCTAAAGCAAGCTCAGAAAGATCGCCGGTACCGATGACCAGAGCACCGTTCTGGTTGGCAAGATCCATCAATACCTGAGTGCGTTCCCGTGCCTGGGAGTTTTCATAGGTAACATCATGCTTGTCCGGGTCATGCCCGATATCCCGGAAATGTAAGGATACCGCTTCGCGGATGGGAATCTCACGGAACGTAACGCCTAAAGCCCCCGCAAGACCTTCCGCGTTGTTCCTGGTACGGCTGGTGGTGCCGAAACAAGGCATGGATACTGCGGTAATACCTTTATGATCAAGTCCTAAAAGGTCAAACGCACGAACCGTGACCAGTAATGCCAGTGTGGAATCTAACCCTCCGGATAATCCTACGACGGCATGCTGCGCGTGAGCGTGGGATAACCGGGTCTTCAAGCCGTTTGCCTGTAAGGAAAAGATGGTTTCGCAGCGGAGGGAAAGGTCGCTGCCGTCGCTCGGGACAAAGGGGAACGGCGGGAATTTCCGTTCCAAAGAAAGCTCTTTTTCCGGGAAGGAAAAGAATACCCGGTTTGCCTGGTCCTGGGCGGGTTGCCGCCAGGTAGTGGCCCTGCGGCGTTCCTGCTCGAGTTTTTGCAGGTCGATGTCTGCGCAGGTCAATCCGGTCGAAAATGCCTTGGATTCCGCAAGAATCTGGCCGTTTTCCGCAATCAGGTCGTGCCCGGAAAATACCAGATCTGTGGACGATTCCCCTTCACCCGCATCGGCGTAAACATAGGCCGCGATCAGCCTTGCCGATTGCCCGGATACCAGTGTACGCCGATATCCTGCTTTGCCGATCACTTCGTCGCTTGCGGAGGGGTTGAACAGAAGCAGCGCACCGTTTTCCGCAAGATGCGCCGACGGCGGTTCCGCGACCCAGAGGTCTTCGCAGATCTCTACGCCAAAACGCAGATAAGGAAGGTTTTCACAGGTGAAAACCAGATCACGCGCCAAGATACAGTCCTGCCCGCAGAGCTTAAGCTCCCGATATTCGGGACAAGGGGAGAAATGTCTGGCTTCGTAAAATTCACTGTAATTGGGGATGTTTTGTTTGGCCGTCAGGCCAAGGATTTCCCCGTGATAGAGTACTGCGGCGCAATTGTAGAGTTCCGCACCGCAAGGGACTGGTAATCCCACAATAGACAGGATATCTAACTCGGCTGTTTCGTGTGCGATCTCGCCAAGGGCCTGTTCTGCGCCGCGCAGCAGCGGGACGCTTAAAAATAAGTCGCCGCAAGTGTAACCTGTGATGCAGAGTTCCGGAAATACTACTGCACCGACATCGTGAGCAGCAGCCTCCTGGATCAGTTCTACGATTTTTTCGCGGTTGTAGGCGCAGTCAGCTGTCCTGATCTGTGGAGTCGCCGCTGCGACCCTGAAAAATCCATCTTTCATGTTTCCAATCATCCTCACTCATGATTTCGATCCCGTTCTGTTTGAGAAGTGCTGCTGTAATCCCGCAGCCATCCACCAGATTTCCGGTAAAACTCCCGTCATAAATGCGGTGTACCCCGCAGGACGGGCTTTTTTCTTTTAAGATTGCCCATTTCACTCCATTTTCGCGGCACAGTTCCAAAGTGCGCTGTGCGCCATCCTGATAAAATTGGGTAAGATCTTCACCGTTTTGTGAAAGGACCCGGCCATCCCCGGAAAGTTCTCCGGGAGGACGCGGGGTCTGCATAGCCATGCTTTCCGGACAAATCAACAGCGCATGGTTTGCTTCCGCAAATGCACAGAGCTCTTTGTCCAGCTTGTTGCTTCCGTCGAAGCGGCAGTTTTTCCCGCACAGGCAGGCGCTGACAGCAATACGTCCGGGAATGTTGGAAATTTCCTCGTTGGATTGCGCGTCCTGCGGGGCTTTTCCTGCGGCGCGGCGGGCAATCCCGGACCCCAACAGGAATACCCCGGCGAAAAGACTGGAATAATAGGTGAACACCCGCCAGAGAAACATTGCCTGAGGCAGCATGCTGTCAGAGAAAAATGGGGAAAAGGCTGCGAAAAAACAGCTTTCAGCGACTCCCCCGCCGCCCGGAAGTGGGCTGCATGCCGCGGTCATAGTGACAAATGCTTGAGCAGCAGTCAGACCAGCAGCAGGAAGTCCAGGATTCCCCAAAGCAGCATAGATGCACAAGGGAATCAGGAACAAGGAACCGACCTGAAAGAGCGTACAAAGTTCCGCTTTCCAGAAAATACGGAGAGAACGGAACAGGGCGCGATTGCTTTTTAAGAACATGTCCAATTGGAGCTCCCCCTTTTCAAGAAGAGATTCCGGGGATTTCACAAGATGGGTCCAGGAAAGGATGCGCACACCGGCATGCAGTAATTTTTCCGCAAGCGTGCGTTTAGCCATCAAAAGGAAGATGAATTCCGCGGAGAGTGCTTGGCCAAAAAGCGCCGGCCAGACCAGGGCGGGAAATTGTGGGAACAGTCCTTCGAGAAACGTGCTGTACGGAAGGATTACGATGGGAAAAGAAACGGCGATGCAGAGCTGATAGAGAAAAAATTTCTGGATCAGGGAAGAAATGGCCTCGCCGGGGCGGATGCCGTGGCGGTGAAGGACATAGAGCTGCATTGGCTGTCCGGCGACTGCATAAGGAGAAACTGCGCCAAAAAACAGACCGGCAGCAGTGGCGCGCACAGCACAGAGAAATGGAACATGGCCCTGCTGTTTTGGAAGTAAAAGCAAGAGGGCACAGCATTCCATCACCCAGGAAAGTAATACGCAACCCACGGCCGCAGCAATCCACCATGGGTTCAATGCGGATAAACCGCGGGCAATGTTAGGAATGCCGCGTCGTCCTATGGAGAAATAAAGGAAAGACCCTAGCGACACCGCGAACAGCGCCGCGTACACCAGGGGCTTCCATTTGGAAAATTTTTTCATGTGCCCTACTCCTGCAAGAAAAGATCATTAGGAGTAGGATTTGCAAAAATATCCGCCTTAACAACAGCCCGTCATGGAAATTTTTCGCAGAGGAATCCTTGTCAGCGCAGCCCGATTTTTTTGAGTTCTTCAGGAGTGTCCACGACATCGGGAAGATCGGCGTGGAGATTGCGCATGGGGCTGAAATCGTCGCTGGCATAGAACCAGATAGCGTCCCACAGGCTTCTGAGGTTATGTAAACAACCGCGCATACTATGTTTGTGGGTATGCATTTTCAGTACATAGTAGGAACAGCATAGACCAGTTTTCCGGCACAAGGCGTGATAGCTTTTTTTATAACGGTCATAAGCACCGATACTTTCCAGATTCATGCGTACGGTAACGGTAGCACGGATAAAATCGTTGATTTTTGAGGCGTTAATCGCACCAAGCGTGCTGGTACCGCGCTGGTTATAGTAGTACAGCGCCTTGTTGAGCACCACAATTTTGTTGGCGTTTGCAAAGACACGGTTCATTGTAGCCATATCTTCAAAGGCCATGGATGGGAACTCGATACCATAATCTTCAAACAGGCTGCGGCGATAAATCTTATTCCAGACAAGGCTCTGGATCTGGGTATCGCGCAAAAGTTTTTTCATGGCCTCGCCGCGGTCGAATACCCCTTCACACCGGAAAGGATATTTATACAGCACATCGGATTCGACAAAATGATAATAGTAATAGCAGCAGGCAATATCCGCATGATTTTCGGTAACGGCGCGATAAAGCTCCTCGAGAAAATAGGGGGACAGATAATCGTCACTGTCCACAAAGCTGAAATATTCCCCACGGGCAGCTTTCATACCGGCGTTCCTGGCAGAGGACATCCCCTGATTTTCCTGGTCGATCACGTGGATAAAATCATAGATATCGGCAAAACGATGGGCAATCTCACCAGAACGGTCTGTGGAACCGTCGTTAACAGCGATCACTTCAAAACTACGGAATGTTTGAGCAACGAGAGTTGTCAAACATTTCTCGAGAAAGCGATCTACATTATAAATCGGCATAATCACACTGATTTTTGGGCCTTTTGCAGTGCTGGCCAAAACAGAATCATCCTTTCACACGAAAACCGTCACGAAGAAGCATTGGACTCTCCGGAACCTTTTTTGAGGCTTCTTTCCTGCATCCGTTTGGTAATACCGGAAAAAGGAGCAGTAATTAAGATCACGCCGTAATAGGACATGGTCCGCCAGAGAAGGATAGCAGATTTGATTGTCGTGCCGGTAAAGAAAACGGAAAAAAACAGATAGAAGGTACCTTCACTTGCAACAGAGGCGCCAGGTAGCGGGACCATAGAAGAAACCATGGTGACAAAGGCCTGGGCAAAGATCATATCGACAGGGGAAGCTTCCACAAAGCCGAAAGAACGATACACGCAATAGGGAACAGCAAACAGGGAGGTTTGCTGCATAAAGGTGATGACTACCGTAGCGACTAATAATTTTTTACGGCGGTAGAGTTCCTTGTTGCTTTTATGGAAATAATCAAGTTGGGTAATCCAATTGTCGAGAGCGGTTTCATAATCGCGGAGCAAATGAATTTTAAAGAGGAAATTACAAATCCAGGTTAAAAGTTTCTGCGTAATGGTACGGCTAAAGGAAAACAGAACAATAAGAAAAATGACCGCAGCCTGGCTCAAAAAGCCAATAATTGCCAAAGTTGCAATACCATCGCCGAGAATATTTCGAAAAAAGCTGAACCGGCTCATAAGGACGACGATGCTATAAGCGATAAGGCAGGATTGATAGACCAAAAATTTCTGAACAAGTGCAGAAGTGGAGATCCCGGCATCCACACCCTGTTTGGACATCAAGTACACCTGCATGGGTTGACCACCCGTCTGGAACGGAGTAATTGCACTGTAAAAATGCCCGACCATACCGGATTTCAAGGCGGCACGCATGGTATATTCTCGGCAGGATGCCTTGGTAAACAGATGGATCAACCAAGCATCCAGAAAGAGGTCGCCCAAAACCGCGAGTACGACAAAAAAGAGCCATTCTTTTCGGAAAGCATCAAAATTGTTCTTTACGAGATCGACGAGACCATTTTCAGAGAGGCAGAAATAACCAATTAAACCTATGGAAATTACGACAATAGAAACATTAAAAATGAACTTCCCATTTATTTTTTTTCGCATTAACAATCTCCCTTAATTTTAGGAATTAGAAAATCATCCAGACAAAACGCACCAAAGCGGGGGGCTCCCGCTTTGGCTATTGCTATTTACAAT
>CALWKP010000192.1 GCA_944381295.1 uncultured Clostridia bacterium
CTTGCGACGGCTCGGAAAGAGATCGCAGCGGCAAAAGAATATGATTATGTAGTCGTAAATTCGACGGTGGAACAGGCAGCGGAACAGATTTTAAGTATTCTGCGGGCAGAGAAGTGCCGGTACACCAGAAATGCGGCAAAGATTGAAAGGATGTTGGAGACATGCTGAAACCATCTGCTGATTTAAAAATCCCACCGGAGTTGAGCCGGTATTCGTTAGTTGTGGCAGTAGCGAAAAGGGCGCGCCAGATTGCCGGGGAAGCGGAAGCAAGAGGGGAGATCCTGATTGAAAAGCCGGTAGACCTTGCTGTGAAAGATTTTGCCAATCATAAGTTTCGTATTTTAGAGGCGCCGCAAGAAGAGGAAATGCCGGAAAAAACTGAGGAGACAGACGAAGCGGAAGAATTTTCAGAAAATGCATCAGAAGAACCTGCAACAACGCAGGAAGACTGAACTAGAGGTGCTGCATGGCGGAACATGTTGTTGCCGGCGTTGCGGTAGAGAATGCGGTCTATCACTTTGATAAACTTTTTGATTATTTGATTCCGGAACATTTGCGGGACAAAGTCAAAGAGGGATGCCGAGTGATGATCCCGTTTGGAAACGGCGGGAAAAAACGTCAGGGTATCGTGCTGACGTTGCGTGGAAAATCTGAATATAGCGGCTTAAAAGCCATTGTAGCGGTGCTCGACCGGGCGCCGCTTCTTAGTAGGGAAATGCTTGAAATGATTCCCTGGATAAAAGAACGATATTTTTGCACTTATTTTGAAGCTGCAAAACTTCTTTTGCCGGCAGGAATTAATTATAAGATCAAGGAGAATTATTCCTTGGAAAAACCGTTGAGCGAATTGGAGGAGGATGCTTACAGCATCATCGAATGGCAGATCCTTCAATATCTGGATAGCCGCGGGAAAGCAGTGACACGGGAGAGCCTGGAGAAACTGTTTGGATTTACGCCGGAGAATCAGACATTGGAACGGCTGCATCAACGGGGAACTTTGAAAAAGAGTAGCGAAGCGCTTCGAAATATCGGGGATGCCACGTTGAAAATGGTGCGTCTGGAAATAGAAGAAGATCAGCTGCCAAAACTAACGCCAAAGCAAAAAGAAGTAGTCAAGGTGCTGCTGGACGTGGGAACAGCTTCGCTGAAAGAACTTTGTTATTTTACTGGAGTGAGCCAGGCGGTCGTGAGTACGCTGGTGGCCAAAGGGATTGCTTCTTATTATGAGGAAGAAGTATACAGGAACCCTTATGCAGAGGTCCGGACACCAGAAGATCCAGAAGAGATTACTCTTTCACAGGCGCAGGAAGAAGCATATTGCGCCCTGTTGGAGAAATACCGTTCGGGAATAGGCGGCGTCTCGCTTCTGTATGGAATCACTGGCAGTGGGAAAACCTTGGTGTTTACACGCCTGATTGACGATGTTTTGGCAGATGGTAAGAACGTGATTGTGATGGTCCCGGAAATTTCTTTGACTCCTCAGACCATTGCCCTATTCCATCAGAGATATGGGAAAAAAGTGGCGGTGTTCCACAGTGGATTGTCACTGGCACAACGTATGGACGAGTGGAAACGAGTACAGAATGGGGATGCTGTACTTGCCGTTGGGACAAGGTCGGCAGTATTTGCGCCGTTCGACCATATCGGGCTCATCATTATGGATGAAGAACAGGAATATACTTATAAATCTGAATCGGCGCCGCGGTATCATGCGCGGGATGTTGCAAAATTCCGTTGCGCTTATCATAAGGCGCTGTTGCTGCTTTCTTCTGCAACGCCGTCCATAGAGAGCTATTATTTTGCAGAAAAGGGAAGATATTCCCTGCACTGTCTGCCAGAAAGATATGGACCGGCACAATTGCCGGAAGTTACAGTGGTGGACATGAACCTGGAATTGGAGAAAGGAAATGCATCCATTTTGAGCAGTCCACTGCTTCAGGCGATCCACGATAATCTGGAGCAGAAACGGCAGTCCATCATTCTGCTGAACCGGAGAGGATATCATACTTTTGTGTCTTGCAAAGCTTGCGGACATGTGGTGACCTGTCCGCATTGCAGTATTTCAATGACCTATCACGCGGCAAATCAGCGGCTGATGTGCCATTATTGCGGATATTCCATCCCATTTACAAAAGAATGTCCGGAATGTCATGAAATGAGTGTGCATTATTCTGGTTCAGGAACACAGAAAGCGGAAGAGCAGCTTCAGGAATGTTTTCCGGAAGCGCGTATTTTGCGAATGGATACCGATTCTACCATGACCCGAGTGTCCTATGAAAAGAAACTCCATGAATTTGCGCAGGGCGGTTACGATATGATCGTCGGGACGCAAATGGTGGCGAAAGGATTAAATTTTGAAAATGTGACGCCGGTAGGAGTCCTTTCGGCAGATCAGGCGTTGTACAGCGATGATTTCCGAAGTTCCGAGCGGGCGTTTGACTTATTGACTCAGGTAGTGGGACGTTCCGGGCGCGGTGATTTGGCCGGAGAGGCAATGATCCAAACCTATACGCCGGAAAATCCAGTGATCCGGCTGGCGGCGATGCAGGACTACCTTTCTTTTTACCGAGGAGAAATCCAGTTCCGGAAAGCAATGCTGTACCCACCGTTTGCAGATATCGTTGTGGTAGGATTTGTAGGTACGGAAGAAACAAAAACCAGAGAGGCCAGTTTCGCTTTTTTAAGAATTCTGGGAGAGACTGCGGCGAAGGAATACCCGGACCTTCCCATGAGGGTGTTAAGTCCATCGCCGGCGGCGGTGGCAAAGGTGAGCAATAAATACCGATATAAAATGATTATTAAATGCAGGAATGAAAAGCGGTTCCGAAAAATGTTGTCCGGTTTGCTGATTACCTATGAAAAAATGAGGGAATATTCCACCGTGACTGCATTTATCGACTGCAATCCGGATATTATTATGTAATACAGGAGGCTGTTCAAATGGCAATACGGAATATTGTGAAAGAAGGAGACGAAACCTTGACGAAGGTTTGCCGTCCTGTGGATAAGTTTGATGCGAAACTGGCAGTTCTGCTGGAAGATATGGCGGAAACCATGCGCAGTGCCAACGGCGTAGGGCTGGCGGCCCCACAGGTAGGAATCCTGCGGAGGGTGGTTGTTATCGATGTCGGAGAAGGCCTGATCGAGCTGGTTAACCCGGTGATTATCGAGAAAAAAGGCGAGCAGGAATGTGTGGAAGGATGCCTGTCGTGCCCGGGAGAATATGGGACCACAAAACGTCCGGCAAAGGTAAAAGTGCGGGCACAGGACAGGAACGGGAAATTCTTTGAAATGTCGGGGGAAGAACTTCTTGCCACAGCATTTTGTCATGAATTAGATCATTTGGATGGGATCCTGTTTAAGAAGCATGTGATCCGCATGCTGGAACCGGATGAGCTGCAATAAGCAAAACGAAGGAAGGAGAAAAACCGATGCGCGTGTTGTTTATGGGAACACCGGAATTTGCGGTACCATGCCTGCAATCCTTAAAGGAAGCGGGGCATGAGATTTGCGGCGTATATACGCAGCCTGACAAGCCAAAAGGGCGTGGATATACGTTGGCAGCGCCGCCGGTAAAAGAGCTGGCGTTGGAATATGGACTGACCGTGTATCAGCCAAAGACGCTACGTACGTCGGAAGCTGTGGAAGAAATTCGGACGCTGCGTCCGGAAATTATCGTGGTAGTAGCGTATGGGAAAATCCTTCCGAAAGAGGTTTTGGAAATTCCTCCGCGAGGATGTGTGAATGTACACGCTTCCCTGCTGCCGAAGTATCGTGGAGCTGGACCGATTCAATGGGCAGTGCTCAACGGAGAGAAGGTGACTGGTGTTACCACAATGTATATGGCAGAAGGAATCGATACCGGGGATATGCTTTTGAAAAAGGAAACGGAGATTGGTCCTGAAGAAACTGCGGGTGAGCTGCACGACCGGCTTTCCGTGATGGGTGCGGAATTGATCGTGGAGACTCTGGAAAAAATGGAAGCAGGTACGGTGGAAAGGATTCCTCAGAACGAAGAAGAGTCGAGTCATGCGCCGATGCTGACGAAAGAGCTTTCTCCAATTGACTGGAAAAACTCCGCGCAGAAGATCCACGACCAGATTCGGGGATTATCTCCGTGGCCATCAGCCAATACTTCCTATCAGGGGAAATTGCTGAAAATCCATCGGTCAAAGATTGCGCCGAAAATTCACGGGAAACCTGGAGAGATTTTTTCTGATGGAGGCTTTTTTGTATGCTGCGGTGATGGGGCGGTGGAATTGCTTACCGTACAGTATGAAGGCGGGAAACGTATGGCGGGGAAAGATTTCCTGCGGGGACATCCGCCGAAAGGGAACGATATTAACGAATAATCCGACAGGAGGCCCTGCCGATGTATGGATTTTATTATTTTGACTACACCTATTTTGTGTTTATTCTGCCAGCAGTCATTATTTCGATGATTGCACAGTTTAAAGTGAGTTCTACGTTCAATAAATATTCCCAGATCAGCAACCGGCGCGGCGTGACCGGCAGGGATGCAGCATTGCGTGTGTTGAGTGCGAATAATGTCCCGCCCCTTCCCGTGCGTCAGATTCCGGGAAAACTGACAGACCATTTTGATCCCACCAGCAATACCATCAGTTTATCGGAACCGGTCTGTGACAGGACGACGATTGCCGCAGTCGGAGTGGCGGCTCATGAAGCTGGACACGCTGTGCAGCATGCGCAGGGGTATGGCCCCATTAAACTTCGTTCTGCACTGGTTCCTATCACAAAGATTGGCTCTAATCTGGCGATGCCGTTGATTATCATTGGTTTGTTGCTGCCAGTACAATATGATTTTGTTGTCTACCTTGGAATTGCTTTGTATAGTTTGGCGGTATTGTTTTCGTTTGTGACGTTGCCGGTAGAGTTTAATGCGAGCAGTCGGGCAATTCGTGCTCTGGAAGCGACCGGGACGTTGGATGGAGAAGAATTGGCAGGTGCCAGGAAGGTGCTGCAGGCGGCGGCAATGACATATGTGGCGTCTACATTTTCCGCGTTGCTGTCTTTGCTGAGATTGTTGGTGATAGTCGGAAATAGAAGGAATCGAAGATGAAACAGGCTCGGGAAGTTGCGTTGGAAGCTCTCCTCCAGGTGGAGGAAAGCGAAGGATATTCCAATATTGTGATAGATAAAGCATTAAAAAGCGCGGCGTTGGACCATCGGGATGCCGCGCTGGCAACCACACTTTTTTATGGAGTTCTGGAAAAACGGGTATGGCTGGATTATGTACTTTCCCGTTTTTCCAAGATTCCATTGGAGAAGATCAACCGCACTGTGCTAGAAGTGCTGCGTATCGCAGTCTACCAGATTTTTTTCCTGGAAAAAATACCGGACTCAGCAGCGGTGAATGAGGCGGTCAATTTAGTGAAGAAACGCGGGTGTGGAAAGGCGTCTGGCTTTACAAACGGGATGCTCCGTTCGGTGCTGCGTGCTCGTGTGAATTTGCCGGAACCGGATCGGGAAAAAGAGCCGCTTCTTTGGAAAAGTGTGCAGTATTCGTGTCCGGAATGGCTGATTTCCTTTTGGGAGCATTCCTATGGGATAGTATGTACCGAAGGAATTTTGGAATCTCTGAGAAAGAAACCACCTATTTATGTAAAGGTGAACACCTTGCTAATTAAAACAGAAGAATTACGGGACCGTTTGCAGATAACCGGTGTTTCGGCCGAGTTGGCAGTTGGAGTTCCGGAAGCTTTATGTTTGGAAAACCCGGGACCGTTGCAGCAGGTGTACGGATTTGAAGAAGGATTGTTTCATGTACAGGACCTGTCGTCACAATTGTGCTGTTTTTTGATTGCTCCACAGCCAGGAGAGACAGTGGTAGATACTTGTGCGGCGCCGGGCGGGAAAAGCTTTACGATAGCGGAATGGATGCATGACACGGGCGTTGTCTATTCTTATGACAAGTATAAGGGTAAAGTAGGGCTCATCCGCAGTGGAGCAGAACGCTTGAGGTTGAAGTCTGTACAGGCGGGCGTTAGGGATGCTTTAGCTGGTACGGATCAGACATTGCAAGCAGATGCTGTGCTGTGTGACGCACCGTGTTCAGGATTGGGGATTATCCGGCGAAAACCGGAAATTCGTTATAAGAAACCGGAAAGTCTTGACAGTTTGCCTGATTTGCAGTACCGTATACTTGATTCGTCTTCCGCACTGTGCAAACCCGGAGGACGCTTATTTTATTCCACCTGCACATTGAATCCGGCGGAAAACGGAGGGGTAGCCGACCGTTTTCTCGCAAACCATCCGGAGTTTGAACCATTGGAGCTGCGCATGCCGGATGGAATGCCGGATATCAGAGAACATGGTGGAAACCAGATCACGCTATTCCCTCATGT
>CALWKP010000193.1 GCA_944381295.1 uncultured Clostridia bacterium
GGTACGGTTCGATGCGTTTTGCAAAGGACAGTGCATGTTCCGCATCCCAAAGCTGGTTGACGTCTACTGCTAATTCACAGTCCGGGCCGATCATCTCGCGCACCAGCGCAACCCGCTCGATATCCTTATCCAGTTCCGAGCCAAACCGGGTCGCCGCTTTCATCTTGAACACCGTATATCCGTCTTTCAGGAACCCTTCTACCTCTTGAATCATCTGCTGACGGGTCAACCCTGTCCCGCATCCGGATGCGTATACTTTGACCCAGTCGCGTTTCGCTCCCAACAGCTTGTGCAACGGTAGTCCCGCACGCTTCGCCATAATATCGTGCAGCGCGATATCCAGCCGTCCCAGTTCCACTGCCGCCTCACTCGAAAATCCACGGTTCCGGTTGTTCCAGTAAACCAGATCATACCACTCACGGTAGGTCTTGGTCTCTCCTGTCATCAGGAACGGCAGCACTACCCGAACCAGCTCTGAGGAACAGGGGCATTGTCCCATTATACCATTTTGATCGTAAATTTCCAACCAGCCGTCCATGGAGTTGGTGCGGAACGGCCCGCCTGTGGAATCGTAAAAATCGATCGGGATGTAAATCGGTTCAAATTGCGTGAATACCGCTTTTGTGAACCGGAACGGTTCGTCGTAGGCAGGAAGGTTGAATTGCTGTATCATTATCCTCGCTCCTTTTTCCGGCGGAAACCCGCCTATTCGCAGGGCAAGGAGCCTCTGTGACAAGGCTCCTCCCTCTTGCTCAATATCTCTTTTTTTCCTTCAATCAGCCGTTGCTGGCCAGGTACTCTTTCTGTGCAGCTGTCAGATATTCTGCCCAAGAGTCCAATACTTCCTTCGCGGTCTTTTCCTTCAGAAGTACTGCCTGCAGATCCGGTTCCTGAAGTTTGCTGCGGAATTCGTTCCAGCTTGGCAGCCAGATCGCATGTTCCAGCCACTTCACATTTTCATTTTCCATCATTTCCTGATAAACACCGATGCACGGGTCATTCTGATACCATTCGTCGTCATAGATCCCAGTGTTTACCGGAATACGGCCTTCGATCTCGCAGTGATAGGAAGCAGCATCTGCCGAGCACAGATAAGTCGTCAGAGCTTTTGCACCTTCTACGTTCTGCGATGCGTTGAACATGCCGAACCCGCAGAAAGACAATGCTTTTGTCACAACTTCGCCGTTTTCATTTGCCGGCGCCAAAACGTTGGTAAAGTTCCCTTCACCCAGGTTTTTCTGGTGTTCCGGCAGAGAAGAGGAGTTATGCATGATATACATACTGGTCCCGGAACCAAACTCCGCAACGATCTTTTTGAAGTCGTTCGTCACGCTGTCGTTGGAGGTCCAACCGTTCCAGTAGATGCTGGCATACAGTTCCAAACCTTCGACAAACTTATCGCCATTGATGACGCAGTTGCCTTCTTCGTCAAACAGGCTGTCTTCACCCGCATAGGTGAACAGGAAGTCAAACAGAGCTTCCATAGAACCCGCGCCGCCGCGCAGTGAGAAGAAATAGGTACCATTTGTCGGGTCTGCCAAGTCTTCGCAATACTGCATGAATTCATCGATCGTCTTTGGCGGTTCCAGACCCTTTTCTTCCAGAAGGGTAGTATTGCACCAGGAAATATCCATTGTGACATACTCCGGCAGACAGTACAGCTTTCCATCCGGAGCTGTGCTGCGTACGGTTTCCAATGCCGCCGGCAGGATATTATCCTTTTCTTCCCAGGCTTCAAATGTATCGTCCAACGCCATCAGTGCATTCTGGCTGATAAACGCCGACATGTCCATGTCACGGATACTTGCCACATCCGGGACCGTGTTTGTCGCAATCGCAGTATTGTACTTCTGCAAATAGGAATCATTCGGCAATCCCACATATTCCACTGTGTACTGCGGATTTTCTTCTTCAAACCGTGCTACCAGTTCTTCAAAAATCCCATTGGATACGGTATTGCCGTCATGATACCAGAAGACAATATTGCTTTGTTCGGCAGGAGTTTCCTCGGAAGAACTTCCTTCCGCAGATGTCTCCGAAGAACCTTCCGCAGACCCGGATGAGGAGGATGTGCTCTGGTTATTGGCGCAACCAACAGCCGTCGCAGCCAGCATTGCTACGCAGAGCAGGATGGAAAATACTTTTGTGAATTTTCTTTTCATTACTGATTACAACCCCTTAATCTTTATATTTTCCCATAACAGGGAAGTTTCTGTAAGAAATCCGGTCAGCCTTTGACCGCTCCGGCGGCCAATCCCTGGACCAGATATTTCTGAATGTAGCAGAACATCAGCAGCGCTGGAATCAAAGCGACAACCGTTCCTGCTGCCAGTCCACCGTAATTGACGCTGAATTCGCCCTGCATCATACTCAGGCCCACTGGAAGGGTAAACTTTTTATTGTCGTTAATAAAATTGAGCGCATACACAAATTCGTTCCAGGAATTGACAAACGCATAAGCGCCTGTGGTGACAACGCCAGGCAGGATTGCCGGGATAACGATCCGTACAATCGCTTTGGGAAGCGAACAGCCGTCGATTTGTGCCGCTTCTTCTAACGTTGTGGGAATCGCGGAGAAAAATCCGCTGATCATGATGATACAAAACGGTAGGTTGGTGGCGGTGTAAGTAATGGTGAGGGACAGCAGGTTATTGATGAGCCCCAGAGAATTGAAGATGCGGAACAACGGGATCAGGATCACGACGCCAGGGAGCATCTGGGTGACGAGCATCCCGCCGAACGTGACGGTTTTCCCGCGGAATTTGTAGCGGGAGATCGCATAACCGCCGAAGATGGCGACGATAACGACCAGAATCGTTGTGGTGCTGGAAACGATGAAGCTGTTGAGGATATAGCTTTCAAAGCCGAGGCTGGAAAGCATGGACGAGTAGTTTTCTGTTGTAAACGGCGTTGGGATATACCGGATCGGCAGATGCATGATAGAACTTTCCTCTTTAAATGAGGTCACCAAAATCCAGTAAAACGGGAACAGGATAAACGCCAGGAATACGATCAATGGAAGATAGAGAGAAAAACATCTGCCGATGATTCTTTTTGTTTTCACGTTCATCTTAATAGTAATTCTCCTTTCCAAACCTGCTGAACTTCAAATAACCTCCGGAGAACAGCAGCAGGATCAGCGTCATCACAACAGCCATTGCTGACGAATATCCGACATCCATAGAATCGTTGAATGTTGTCATGATGTAGACGGGGATCGTGAGTGTGGAAAAGTTCGGACCGCCGCGTGTCATCCCATAGATGATGTCCACCACGTTGAGGGTCCAGATGGTACGCAGTAAAGTAGTAAGGATCACGGTATCCTTAATCAGCGGCATCGTAATCCGGAAGAACTTCCGCAGGACTCCGGCGCCGTCCACATCGGCGGATTCATAAAGGTCGCCGGAAATGGTCTGCAAACTGGAAAGGATGCTTACGGCAAAAAACGGGATGCCGCGCCAGGTATTTGCAATGACCAGTGCCATCATCGCCACATATTTATTGGAAAACCAGGAGAATTTGGAATCCAAAATTCCTACTTTGGAAAGGAGGTCATTGATAACGCCGATGCTTTCATTGAACATAAAGCTCCACATGATCGCAACTAACATTCCTCCCACTGCCCAGGGGGTAAATGCAAGTGCCCGGCAGATTCCGCGGCCATGGAAGCTCCGGTTCAGGATCAGAGCCAGCAACAGGCCAAAGAAAAATTGCAAAAACACATTCGCCACGGTCCAGAAAAAGGAGTTCCAAAGTGCTTTCCAGAAAATCTCGTCCCCGGCCAGGGCAATAAAGTTGTCAAACCCAATAAACGTATCCGCGCCCGGCTTCATCAGGGAAC
>CALWKP010000194.1 GCA_944381295.1 uncultured Clostridia bacterium
TCCATATATTTTGTTGTGGAATGGGTTACGATATCCGCTCCAAATTCGAATGGACGGCAATTGATCGGTGTTGGGAACGTATTATCCACAATCAGCGGGACTCCATGCTTATGGGCTGCTTTTGCAAATAATTCAAGATCCGTCACAACCAGAGAGGGATTCGACAATGTTTCTGTAAATACACAACGCGTATTCTCGCGGAACGATGCGTCCAATTCTTCTTCGGTGATATCCGGAGAAACAAACGTAAAATCAATCCCCATTTCATGCATGGTCTTATAAAACAAATTAAATGTGCCGCCGTAAATAGCACTGCAACACACCACATGTCCGCCAGCACGGCAAATGTTCCATACAGAAATCAACGAGGCTGCTTGTCCCGAAGAGGTAATTAAAGCGCCAACGCCACCTTCCAGTGCCGCAATCTTCCGCTCTACTGCATCAATCGTCGGGTTTCCTAAACGAGTATAAAAAAAGCCCTCTTCTTCCAAATCAAACAACTTTCCCATTGTCTCAGCACTATCATATGTAAACGTGGTGCTTTGCACAATCGGCAGCACTCTCGATTCTCCGTTTTTCGGCTTGTATCCTGCATGGATACAGTTTGTATCAATTCGATATCCCATAGATCATAAAACTCCTTTTCCTTAGTTTTTACGCCTGACCAAAAGTAAAATTACTAAAAAAATCTCGCAGAAATGCTACCACCATATCCGTTCCTGCTACTACTGCCCAAATCAACGCTATAAACAGGATTACAGAAATCACACGCCAAACAAAACGGCTAACCGGATTCATTTCCTGAAATTGCTCTTTTTGCTCCACCTCGTCAGGAGCCTGACCTTCCAGATGAAAAGCATTTGGATCATTTCTTGCAATTCCAGCAAGCTCTAATACCTCATAACTCTCTTCCATCTGGGAAAACGGAACCAGATACCCAATCTGCGACTGCGAATTTTCCTTTTTCCTGGAAATTGACTTCTTCTTCCCAATCTGGATTTCATAATGGATTCCTTTTTCAGTCAGCAATGAAGAAATCTCTTCCATTTTTTCCTTCTCAACCGATACCAGTTGGACCATATCTTCTTTCTCTGGTTCGCGCAAAGAACGGTTCCCACAATGTTGACAGACGTCTGCATTCGTGAGGGAATGACATACCGGGCAATATCGCATAATTTCACTTCCAATCTTTTTTATTTTATCACAGAAGTTTTCCAAAATCTATATAGAATTTTCAATCTCTGGAAAGAAAAGATCTTTTCATGATAAAAATAAGGAAAGCCCGCTGAGATTCAGGCTTTCCTCCTGTCCTTTCAATATCTTCAGAAATCTGTTTTACTTTTACGATCTTATGACTGGCTGAATCTGCTCTCCTTTTAACGCTGCTTCACAGGTCGGCCATAGAGACGTAAAATCTGCCACCAACGATGACGGTTTCTTTTGCGGGTCATCCTGGCGCATCGGGACGAAATAAATATGTTTTGTATTCAATAATTTTCCTATATTGGATGCCGATGCCGCCAAAGCATCATTGGTTGCTAGTGCAATTACTACCGGCAACCCTATCCGTAAACTTGATTTTACCGCCATTGTGATCGGCGTATCGGTAATGCCATTCGCAAGTTTTGCCAAGGTGTTTCCAGTACAAGGTGCAACTATCATCAAATCCGCCATGCGTTTAGGACCTATGGGTTCTGTTTCTACAATAGAATGTAAGATTTTTCTTTCACAGATATCTTCTATTTCCCAAATAAAATCAGAGGCTTTGCCAAACCTCGTATCCGTCTGATACGCATTATACGACATTACCGGCAAAATCCGGATTTTCTTTTCCGCTATTTTCCTCATTTCGTCGATCGCCTGCGAAAACGTGCAGAACGAACCACACATTCCAAATCCAACTGTTAGATCCCGCAAGGTTCATTCCTCCATCATACTATAAATTGTATCTTTGATGATTCGGCCCGCTTCCACCGGGGCTACCTTTCCGGGAAGTGATAACGCCTGAAGAACTGGAATTCCCAATTTTTCTGCCGCATCAAGATCTACACCGCCCGGAGCCGATGCTAGATCAATAATTTTTGTTTGGGTAGATAATCCCGCCAGCACCTTTGCTGTAAATACAACCGCAGGGATCGTATTAAAGATTACACTAAAGTCTTTTTTTCCTGCAAGGTCTGCTGTATTGACCGGATGATACCCAAACACTTGAATCCATGCCAAATCTTTTTCTTTTCTCGCGCTTACCCATACATCTGCTCCCATCCCTTTTAACATCCAGCTAAGTACCTTTCCAATATTCCCATACCCTGCAACCAATACCTTTCTTCCATGAAGAACATCTTTGGATTCCCTCATCGCAATTTCGATTGCACCTTCTGCCGTTGGTACTGCATTCCGGATAGCAAATTCTTCCCGGATAAAGTAATCATTACAGTCCACTTCTTCCCACAAGTTGCTTGTTGGAAAAAGTCTTCCCATCATTCCTCCATAAACAGCTTTTCCTACCATGAATCCCGCAAAATAATCGTCTAAAGGAATTCCTTTACTACTGAATGGGGCGTTTAATTTTTTTCCATCTGCTGTCACTGGTACCGGTAAAATGACCGTATCACAACGTTCTGCTAATTCTTCCAATTCTACTTCTTTTACACCTTTGACCGGCGGAGCACGGTCAAATCCATGTGTATATACCATATATCCATCCGCAGCAATGGATTCTGCAAGCGCGATTTGTCGTTGATCACCGCCCACAATGCCAAAGCTGTTACGATTGGTCATAGTGATCCCCCCACAGAGTCATATCTATACCATAGTATGGAAATTTCTTTTGGGATGTGATTCTCGTCTGAAATAAAGAATTTAATTTTATTGAAAAAGGTATTTATTTTGGCAGAACAAAGCAATATAATATCTATGGATGAAATTGTGACGCAAAAGTGTTTTGCCAGATTGATAAGGAGCATTTTAATATGGAACACGCAGATATTCTTGACCAGGTAAAGAAAATCCATTTTGTAGGGATTGGTGGTTCTGGGATGTGCCCCCTTGCAGAAATCCTCCACCATAACGGTTATCAACTTACTGGTTCCGATACGAACGAATCTGATACTTTGGAACGCATCCGCTCTTATGGAATCCCTGTTTTTATGGGACACCATAAAGAAAATATTAACGGAGCGGAACTTGTTGTATACACTGCCGCTGTAAAAAAAGATAATCCCGAACTCGTTGCCGCTCAGGAAGCGGGGATTCCCGTCATTGAACGTTCTGTGATGCTTGGGATTGTGACACGTCGTTATCGTGATTCGATCGCTGTTTCGGGAACCCATGGAAAAACTACAACTACTGCAATGATTGCGCAGGTTTTGACGTCGGCAGGAAAAGACCCATCTGCTATTATTGGAGGGAAACTGCCGTTTTTTGGCGGTAACAGCCGTTTGGGTCATTCCGAAACGATTGTGTGTGAAGCTTGTGAATATGTTGATACGTTTTTACAGTTAACACCGGAAATTTCTGTCATTCTCAATATTGATGCCGATCATCTCGACTATTTTGGGACATTAGAAAATATTATCAAATCCTTTCACCAATTTGCTATGCAGACGGGAAGGCTATTGATTGTAAACGGAGACGATCAAAATGCCTTGGCCTCTGTAAAAGGAATCGAAAACAAACAAATTGTTACCTTTGGTTTTGGTTCTCAAAATGATTATTCTGCGGCTGGTATTTGTGACGACAAAAAGGCGTATGAAAAATTCGCCTTGCAGAAGCATGGAAAAACGATGGCTGAAATTACTCTCTCTGTTCCAGGAAGGCATAATATTTTGAATGCTCTGGCCGCAGCGGCAGTCGCTGATACGATGGGGGTTTCTTTTGAAAAGATTGCAGAAAGTCTGCATGCATTTACTGGGGTCCATAGGCGCTTTGAAATCCTCGGAAAATTTCATGGAGTTACGGTTGCCGATGATTTCGCACACCATCCTACAGAGCTTTCTGCAACACAGATCGGAAGAGCGTCGTGTAGGGAAAGA
>CALWKP010000195.1 GCA_944381295.1 uncultured Clostridia bacterium
CCAAGACCTATGGAATCCCGATTTTTGGGTATTTTGGGGTCTGACGGGCAAAATTGGTTGCTGTGGATGCGCCACATCCGCAAATCGTAGCAAATCTGCCGTTTTTTCCTGCTCAGCCTTTCCCGGATGCTTTGACAGCAGGACGTTTCATACGATACAATAATAGAGCATAAATTCAAAATCAAACTATGGAAAGGGGAACAATCCATGCCTCCCGAACCTCCGGGTAACCTTACCAGCGCACCGCTTCCCATGCTGCTGTCTGCACAGCCGGTTGCGGAAACATCTGAAACCAATGCAGCGATCTCGTTGATCCTGTTGGTCGTGCTGATTTTGCTCAACGCATTTTTTGCTGCGTCCGAAATCGCCGTCATCACGCTCAACGACAACAAAATCCGCAAAATGGCCGAAGACGGCGACAAAAAAGCCCAAAAGCTCTTGAAATTGTGCGAAAATTCCAGCCGCTTCCTGTCTACCATCCAGATCGGTGTCACGCTTTCCGGGTTTCTATCCTCTGCGTCGGCCTCCCAAAGCTTCGCCAGACCGTTGGCAGATGTGATGTCGTTCCTGCCGTTTTCGCGTTCCGCGATCGAAGCGGTCGCCAGCTTCCTGATCACGCTGGTACTCTCGTATTTCTCGCTTGTCCTGGGCGAACTTGTGCCCAAAAAGATCGCCATGCAGCGTGCCGAAGCCTTATCTTTCAAATTTGTCGGAGTATTAACGGCAGTCGCTACTATTTTCCGTCCATTTATTTCCTTCCTGACCGTTTCCACCAACCTGGTGCTGAAACTGTTGGGATTGGATCCGAATACATCGGAAGAAACCGTCACGGAAGAAGAGATCCTGATGATGGTGGATGTCGGCGAAGAAAAAGGCGTGATCGGCGGCGGTACCAAGGATATGATCGAAAATATTTTTGACTTTACCGATGCCACAGTAGTGGAGATCATGACCCACCGAACCGAAGTTTCGGCGGTTGAGGATACTGAAACCATCGATGATGTGGTAAACCTGTCGATTGAAAAAGGGTATTCGCGCATCCCGGTCTATCACGAGGACCTGGACACCATTCTTGGGGTGATCTATGTAAAGGATCTTCTCAAATATGTGGGCAAGGAATTCAGCAGCGAGATCAAGCTGACAAGTATCATGCGTCCGGCCTATTTTGTTCCGGAAAGCAAGCTGTGTTCGGAACTGTTCCAGGAGATGACCGGACAAAAGTTCCAGTTTGCGGTGATCGTGGACGAATACGGCGGGACCGAAGGGATCATCACGCTGGAAGACATGCTGGAATCGATCGTCGGGAACATCCAGGACGAATATGACAATGAAGAGGAAGAAATTTACCAGGTAAGCGACAACGCCTACACGGTAGACGGCTCGACGAACATCGACGAGATCTCGGACCTTGTGGGGGTAGAGCTTCCGGAAGGTGATTATGATACAGTAGCAGGCTTGGTGGTGGAAACGCTCGGGCGCATCCCGAAGGAAAACGAACACCCGTCTATTACGATCGAGAACCTGACGTTCACTGTAGAAAAAGTAGAAGACAAGCGGATTGCAAAAATTCTGATTGTCAAAGATATTTCCAAGGAAATGGATACTGAATAAAAACATTTCTCCAGATAATTGCCTGCACACTC
Organism: uncultured Clostridia bacterium; assembly: GCA_944381295.1. Classification (GTDB taxonomy): domain Bacteria; phylum Bacillota; class Clostridia; order Oscillospirales; family Acutalibacteraceae; genus CALWKP01. The sequence continues at coordinate 1,644 of CALWKP010000195.1, forward strand.
TGACTTGTGATAACAACATTACTTTTTTCATGCCTTGACAAGCGGAAGCAAGAAGGATATATTGCTGTATTCGAAACCCATAGACAATGAAATTGCACAAGGATGGATTACGGGCAATTTTTTCTAAAGGAGATTTTTATGAAAAGTGTAAAATTGATGATCGCTGTACTTCTGGCCGGCATTATGATGGCAATTGCCTTCACCGGATGCTCCCAGAAAATCGCTTCGCTGGATGACTATCTGAATTCCGAACAAGGCAAAGCAGAAGTTCAGACCACAATAGACCAGGCAGCCGAGCAGGGTATGGATTTGGAAATCTATGCCGACGGCACAACCTTGTGCTATGATTACAACTATCCGGCTGGCACAGTGATGCCAGAGGATGCCGCAGCCAGCATCGACACTGCTCTTGATGCAGGTGCAGACACGATGAATAGCGTTGTAAAAACCTTGCAGTCTGGAGTTTCCCAGGAAGGTATTTCCATTAAGGTGAGCTATTACGACGGGGAAGAAAACCTGATTACTTCCCGTGAATTCACCGGCGAATAATTTTCGCAGTTACTTATTATAATAAAAAAACATTGGAGCCCGTATTGGTATCTTCTGATCCCAATGCGGGCGTTGTTTTTCGAAAAATTTCTCCATCGCTGTCGAAAAAGTAGCAGAACTCGACGGAGCTGTCAACGATAAACTGAACGGCTTCGCCGTCGTTGACAGTTCCATCGAGTTCCGCTGAATATGCAAACAGGAGGGCAAAAGCAAAAAATGATTTTGCCCTCCTCCTACAACGGGAGACGGATCTGCGCCCGGGATGCTGCCCAGATGTCGTGCCCGTGCTTTAGGCGTCTCGGGAGCGTTTTTCTCTTGGGCCGACCTGCCCGCTATTTTTTGATCCTCAGGAAGTATTTCTCCTCCGATTCGTGTTCAATGTATCCGCCGTTTTGCTGAACGACACGCAAAGACGCCGGATTATCTTTATTCACCTGTAAATAGATTTCCTCTTCCGGAATCATGGTTCTTGCAATTTGCAGCGTTTGCCGGAGACCTTCCTTTCCATAGCCTTTCCCCCGGAACTCCTTTTTAATGAAATAGCCGATATGTCCCGCTCCGTTCCTGAGGGAATCATTCAGATAGTGCCGGATGCGGAACTGCCCCACGATCGTATTGTCATCCCACAAAAACAGGTACGTCATTGGCACATAGCCTTCCGGAATCCCTTCCCCTTTTGCACACGCGATCATCTGCCGGAGGACTCTCTCAAACAGCTCACGCGAAACGCCATGCCATTCGTTGATAAATCCATTCTCGTCTTCGGGCATATCTCGGACAAATGGATATTCTTTTTCCATGTCTTCCAGATTGGCTTCTTTTAGATACAGCATCCAACTACCTCCTGAACCCTCCATGGGATCCGCTCTCGCGCCCTGATTTCAGAAATTCTGCCGACTTTTTGGGCAATATTCTCATGCTGTCCGCATCGTAAACAAGGCCCGCCTTTTATCTATTTTTTTGCTAATATAGCATAGGTCCAGGCCATTGTCAAAGAGATAAAAACGTTTTGGCGTTTTACTGGTTGTATGAGTACAACATATTTGGATAGTTAAAAAAAGGATAGAATAAAACCTCGTTGGTTAAAGCTGAAGTTAGTGACAACAGCAATAACGAGAGAGACCATATTCTTCATGGGAAAGAGTAAAACACAAGACATGGCATATTGGATTTACCAACTACTTCTCCAACAACAGGTGGGATATTTCTACCCTGTTTGAGGACGTCACGGGCAAGTTGGGCATCCGACACAAGCTGATTCGTCCCTATACGCCCTCCCGCAACGGGAAATCAGAGCGCACCACGGGAGGACCAGAAGCGCTTTTACTCCTGCCGCAGCTTTTATTCCCCGGACGACTTTGCAAAGCAGCTTGCCATCCATAACCGCCGCTCCAACAACTTCCCTATGAGGCCTCTCGGATGACTTTCTCCTCCAGGGTTCTTTGTCCAATATTTTTCACAAAGCTGCAATTTTGTGACTTTTCCAAATATTTGCAGCATTGACTTACTTATGCTAGTCTTCTCTGCGCTGCTTACCTTAATGAGATCAGGCCCATCTGAGGTTTTCGTTACCTAAAACAGATTCCGTACAAAACAATCCTCGCCATTCGCCATGCTGAAATATTTCTATTCCCAAGAGCCTCCCTGAAATCAATTTCTAAATCCACTATTCATGTACCCACACAAGCATTTCCCCAACGCCCCGGTTTGCCCATGTGTAATATGGGATCCATTTCAACTCCTGACGTTCAAAAGAGGGCTCCGTTTTAGGAGCATAAAGTTCATCATTAAAGGAATTTATCATCCGCCAGCCTGTGGAGTAGATAACCGTACATCCCCCCAGATCCTCCGTATATTCGCAATGGAAAGATGGATCATTTCCAAGGAGAATCATCTGCAAATCTTTGCCGTTATCTGCTTCTTCCAGACAATAAATAATAGGTCCACGACTGATAGCTATACGCCCAATATTTTCCCGCACTTTCGGATTCGATGTATTTATTGCTACTGGCATATCCATAATAAGTTCTATACTATCGCCATCAACCCAAGTTTTCGTGATTTTTGCGTAACCTTTTTCCAGGCTGTATACCGCAGGTTCTCCGTTTACCTTAATCTGATAGCTCCTGCACCAACCGGGAATACGCAAAGCCAAAGTATAATGGACCTCTTCCTCTCCCTGATAAGTAACGGAAATTTTTCCGTCCCACGGATAATTCGTCTCACTCAGCAGCGTGAGCTTTTGACCCGATACTTCGGTCTCCAGCTTTCCTCCCATATAAAGGTTGACGTAAAGTTCTGAACCATCCACTGCAAAAACGTAGGAACCGATGGAAGAAAGCAACCGGGCAATATTCGGCGGGCAACAGGCACAGCCAAACCATTTTTGACGCTGTGGTTTCACATGGGAACGCAGCCGGTCTTTTTCGCAGGCTTCCGGGACCACTTCCAATGGATTCACATAAAAGAATGATTTTCCATCTAACGACATTCCGCTGATAATTCCATTGAACAGTGCTCTTTCCAATACGTCGATGTATTGAGAGTCGTGGTCCATACAGAACATCCTCTTTGCAAAAAAAGCCAACCCAATCGACGCACACGTCTCAGCATAAGCGGTATCGTTGGGAAGGTCATAATCGTAGGTAAAAGCTTCCCCGTATTCCTGCTGGCCAATACCACCGGTAATATACATCTGCCGGGTGACAATATTCTTCCAAAGCCTGCGGCAGACTTCCGTTAATCCCGCATCTTCTGTGATGCCGGCGACGTCTGCGACGCCGGAATAGAAATACACCGCCCTCACCGCATGTCCTTCCGCCTTTTCCTGTTCCCGGATAGGTAACCCTGCCTGATAATATTGATACTTGAAATAACTATCCTTCCAGGCAAATTCGTTTTCGTTTTCTTTGGTTTCCTTCTCAAAGAACAGCGGCGATTTTCCGCGTTCATTGATAAAATATTCCGCGAGCTTCAAATGTTTTGGGTCTTTCGTTATCTCATAAAGACGAACCAGCGCCATCTCCAAAATTTCATGGCCAGGGTATCCGTGGATTTTTCCTTCCTCTGCACCGATATTTTTATCCACACAATCAATCCCGCGGATCACCGTCTCTAAAAATTTGTTTTTCCCTGTTGCCTGATAATAGGCCACCGCCGCTTCTGTCATATGGCCTAAAACATATAATTCATGGTTATCCTTTAAATTTGTGAAGCGTTTTTCCAAACCGTTGATGATATAATACGTGTCAAAATATCCATCTGGCTGTTGGCATGCACAAATCAAATCAATCGCTTTGTCGGCTGTTTTCTCCAACTCCTCGTTCGGATGCACTTGTAAAGAGTAGGCAACCGCTTCCAGCCATTTTGCCAAATCACTGTCTTGGAATACTTTCCCGCGGAAGCTTCCGATCTTTGCTTTTTCCTCCGGAGTGACGGCATTTCTTCGGGTGATTTCCGCAGCCACTTGAAAGTTTTTAATGCAGAAACTTGGTTCTGTACCGGCAATTTCGTCATTCAGCGCTTTCCACTGATATGGTATGACTTGTGTCCGAACTTTTTCCATCATGTTGGACCAAAAAAGATCCGAAATTTCAAAATCTGATACTTTTGCTGATACCGTACTATTGTATGACACGACAAACACCTCACTGCAAATTTTTAATATTATTTAGATTTTCTTCGATACTCAAGCGGTCATCTGAATATTTACAACAATTCCAGCACAACAGAAAGGCATTCAAGTTTTTTGAAGCCTTTAATGAAAGAAGATCGGATCCACAATTAACGCCGCGCACAAATACTTTTCATGATTTTTATTGTAACGGAAGTTCCCCGCATGGGATAACTTTCAATATGGATCCCACAGGTTTCTCCATAATAACAAAGGATTCTGTCTCTCAAATTACTGAGGGCATATCCGGTGGGCGTAACCGTAGGATTAAATCCTACGCCGTCATCTACCACTTTGAAAATCATAAATTCGCCGCACAGCCGGCCGCTGACCAGTAAATGCCCTCCCCCGCTTTTCTGTTCCAGCCCATGATAAAATGCATTTTCTACAACCGGTTGCAAAATCCATTTTATCATCCGCAGGGGCATCATTTGCTCTTCAATATCGATATTTATTTCAAACTTTCCTTGATAGCGAATATTTTGAATCGTTAAATAATATTCAATCAGATGAACTTCCTCTTCCACTGTGACAAGCAATTTCCCATTATTTAAACATTGCCTGTAAAAATTGGAAACATTCTGGACCATTTTTGAAATAGAATCCGCATGAATATTTTGTGCCATACAATATATTGAATTTAGCGTGTTATAAAGGAAGTGCGGGTTGATTTGAGATTGTAAGGCGATTAATTCTGCCTCTTTTTCTTTTACCGTGGAGTCTAATAGACGTTTGTTAAGTTCTTCGTTGGATTTCAGCATTTTTAAAAATTCAATCCCAACAATTCCAACTTCATCGTTGGGATTGAATCGTATTGGCGGAATCTTGTTTTCGCTTTTGACGCTGTAAATCACATAACGCAACAAAGCGAGCTGTGATGTAACTTTGTTTGAAAGCGCAATCGCAAAAACAAGAGAAAGGATAAAAGAACCTAAAATTAAAAAAGGGGTCAGATTAATTTTCCCATCCCATTTTACCACTTCTTCATAAGGCGTATATTGGATGACTGACCAACCAACATCATCATTTGTAACATAGTTTAAAAGATATTTCTTCTCATTCACAAAGAAAAATTCACTTCCCTCAGAAGCTTTTTTCTTACTGGAACAAATGCCCTGTATTTCCTTTTCAGAAAGATCATTTTTTTGTGAATACAAAATTTCATCGCTATTATTCAAAATGACAATGCTGTAAGAAATGTCATCGTTCGTCCGTTGAAACATTTCATCCAATACCCTTTTATTCACCCCAATAATCAAGCCTCCAATAGGTTCTAAAGTGTTCAGATTATTGATGACCCTTTTATACAAAAGAGGAACATTACTGTGATTGAACGTATCATTATTTTAGATCACGGTAACGAGCAGATATGTCACATTTTTGTGAAAGGGACACCAAAGGATAAGTACGACGATTTTTTTGTCGGAGGGTATCTGTCACCTGAGTTT
>CALWKP010000196.1 GCA_944381295.1 uncultured Clostridia bacterium
CAGCGAAAAGCTATTAACAGGGGTCCAGGGGGAACGCCCCCTGGCGGCTTTGCATCCTTTTGCCGTGAAAAGGATGTGCCCGCGCGGCATGAGCGCAAAGCGAAAGCCTGGGCCTTTGCCTGCTGAAACTCTTTTCAAAGCATCATATTTTAATTTTTTTCTCACATTTTTTTCGAAACTTTCCTTTTACCGGGAAAGTTTCTTTTTTTTTGCCTCTGTACTGAAATCCGCAACTGGGGAGGCGAGACAAACGGAAAAACTCCGGACGATTCAGAAAAAATTGATCAAGGGATATGAAAAGCTCGCTTTTGGCAGTATCGAGGATGCGGTACGTCTTCTGTTTTGCGAGGAAGCCGGGTCGGAACTCCTCAGCCAACTGGACCTTTTCAATATTGCTGAGATTAAACGTCCGAAAGGGGGAGGAATGGAAATCAAATTTTTTGACCGGCTGAAAGCTATGGAATATCTCAACGAATTAGGCAGAATGGAACAAGCCGGACAGAGTCCGTTCTATCAGGCGCTGGAGGAAGGCGCACGTTCCCTGCGCGGGGGCGGTGAAGGGAATGGAACTGAAACCCTTTAGTCCAAAGCAAATGCAGGCCTTATGTTGGTGGTGCCGGGGAAGTCCTCTGCGGGAACATTCTGCAATTATCTGTGACGGCGCCGTGCGTAGCGGGAAAACCCTCTGTATGGGGGTATCGTTTTTTGCGTGGGCGTTTTATCGCTTTGAAGGTCAGAATTTTGCTCTGTGTGGGAAAACTGTGCGGTCGCTGCGTCGGAATCTTGTCACGCCGCTGCTGCCAATTTTGAAAGAAATCGGGTTCGACTGTACGGTCAAACTTTCCGAGGGACTTTTGCTCGTCAAATGCCAGGGCCGTGTCAATCGTTTCTATCTTTTTGGCGGGCGCGATGAGTCTTCCTCCGCACTGATTCAGGGGATTACTCTTGCGGGGGTATTGTTCGATGAGGTCGCTTTGATGCCCAGGTCTTTTGTGGAACAGGCACTTGCCCGTTGTTCTGTGGAGGGTGCTACCTTCTGGTTCAATTGCAATCCGGAAAACCCCCGCCACTGGTTCTATCAGGAATGGATTCTCAAAGCAGAACAAAAGCATGCGCTGTATCTCCATTTTCGTATGGAGGATAATCCTTCCCTGTCTCCAGCGGTGTTGGAGCGTTACCGTTCCCTGTATTCCGGGGCGTTTTATGAACGGTTCGTTTTGGGAAAGTGGGTCGCAGCAGAGGGATTGGTTTATCCCTTTATGAACGGCGGTTCTTTTTACGATGTGCCGTCTGGAGAGGCCGAAGAATATGCAATTTCGTGCGACTACGGTACAGTAAATCCGGCGTCGTTCGGGCTGTGGGGACGTTTCGGAGAAATCTGGTACCGCGTGGACGAGTATTACTACGATTCCCGGAGAGAAGGGAGTTCCCGTACCGACGAGGAGCACTATCTGGGGCTGGAACAGCTTGCGGGACATCATGCTGTCCGGCAGGTTACCGTGGACCCCTCCGCAGCCAGTTTTATCGAGGTCATCCGCAGACATGGAAGGTTTGTCGTGATTCCCGCCAAAAACGACGTTACCGATGGAATCCGCGCTGTCGGGGTAGCGCTCAAGGAAGGGCGCATCCGTGTCTGTAAATGCTGTATCGATTGTATCCGGGAGTTCTCTCTTTACCGGTGGAATGAAAATTCTGCCCAGGAAATCCCGATCAAGGAAAACGATCATGCCATGGACGATTTGCGCTATTTTGTGACGACCATTTTACAAGAAGGGGATGCCGGCTTTTTTGCGGTGGCCGCGCCCAGAAGGGAAGGTTATTCATGAGTTTTTGGAAAAAACAAGCCCCGGAAGCCGGTGTCCAAGCTGTGCAGACGGCTCCGGGAAGGGACTGGATTTCTGCTTCGTGGCGGTTCGGTCCCTCTCCCTCGTATGCTGCGGAGAACCGTCTCTATGATGCACTTCGCGATACCGTTCCGGTCATTGGGGCAGCGATCGGGAAAATTCAGCGCCTTGTCGGCGGGTTTTCTGTCGAGTGCCCTAACGGCGGCGAAAAAGAACTTGCCAGGTTCCTTCAGGAAGTCAATGTCAATGCCGGGCAATCTGGAATCCGAAGTTTTCTTGCCGGATATCTCGAACAGCTTTTGGTGTTCGGCACCGCCGTCGGGGAGATCGTGCCGGATGTTTCCGGAACTGAAATCGCTGCGCTTTACAACGCACGTCTGGAAGATTTGGAATTGCGTCAGGGTGATTCCCCACTGGAAACCGTCATATGCTGCCGGAAAGCGGGCGGCACAGAACCTGTCCCTTACCCGCAGCTCGTACTTTTTTCCGCGCTGAATCCGGAACCAGGACAGGTATACGGGACGTCTTTGCTGCGGGGGTTACCGTTTGTCAGCGGCATCCTCATGCGCATCTACCAGACCATCGGCGTCAATTGGGAACGTGTCGGCAACGTCCGGTTTGCCGTTACCTATAAACCGTCCTCCGATGGCTCCGACAGGGCGTTCGCCAAGGACCGAGCGCGCCAGATCGCCGAAGAATGGTCTCGTGCTATGCAGCCAGGTTCCGGGGTGAGTGATTTTGTTGCGGTAGGCGATGTCAATGTCAAGGTGATCGGCGCAGACAACCAGATCTTGGACAGCGAAATCCCTGTCCGCCAGATGCTGGAACAAATTGTCGCCAAATTGGGAATCCCTCCGTTCCTTCTGGGGCTTTCCTGGTCCACTACGGAACGGATGTCTGTCCAGCAGACGGATATCCTGACAAGCGAATTGGAGGATTACCGGCGCATCCTGGAACCCGTCATACGCCGGATTTGTTCGCTGTGGCTCCGGCTGCACGGTTACGAACCGGATTTCCAAATCGTATGGGAAAATATCAATCTTCAGGATGAACTTGACCTTGCCACGGCACGGCTTACCAATGCCCAGGCAGCCAAAATCGAACAGGAACTTCGCGGAAAGGATGAAGCTTTTTGATGGGATATGTAGAAAAATCGCAGTCCGGACAGGGAACCAGTGCATCTGATCTCGAACAGATCAACCGCTATACACGCCGTCCGTTTTCAGACGACGAGGTCTATACCTTTTCTGTGGTGCTGTGCGATAACGAGGTGGACCGAGACTTTGAACGGTTCAGCATTGCGTCGCTGCAAAAACTTGCGGAACTCTTTTTAGGGCGCACGGGGATTTCTGACCACAGTATGCGCAGCAGCGACCAGATGGCGCGCATTTACTGCACACAGGTTGAGAAAGTCGAAGGAAAAACAACGTCGTGCGGGGAACCTTACACACGCCTTACTGCAAAAGCGTATTTGCCCCGTACCGAGAAAAACCGCGATCTCATCACCGAGATCGAAGCAGGGATGAAAAAAGAGGTCAGCGTTGGCTGCGCGGTTTCGCGGATGACGTGTTCTGTCTGCGGGAAGCCCTGGCATCAGGAGGGGTGCAGCCACGAAAAAGGAAAACTCTACGCAGGGGAGGCATGCCACGTGGTACTTGACGAGCCGGAGGACGCTTATGAATGGTCCTTTGTTGCGGTTCCCGCTCAACGGGAAGCCGGGGTCATCAAAGCGTTCCGGCCGGAGAAAGGAGGGGATTTTACGGAGATTCTGAAAAAATTGGACCATCCGGGGGAAGGATTTGCTGTTTCCGCAGAGGAAGCGGCAGAACTGAAAACGTATCTTGGTACGCTGGAAAAGGATGCGGCCTGCGGCCGGGAATACCGCAAACGGTTGTGTGCAGAAGTGGTGCGTCTGGCGATGGTCGCGCAGCCTGGGCTTTCCCGAGAAGTCATGGCGCGTACTGCCGAAGCGATGCCGCTTGACGATTTGCTTGCGTTTGAAAAAGCGTTTCGAAACGCGGCAGCAAAAACTTTTCCGGCACAGCCGCAATTGACGCCCACGCGCGCCACATCCGATGTTGCCAACCAAGCTTTTAAAATTTGATTTGGAGGGATTTATTGATGAAAACTTCATTCCAGGGAATTGGTGAAATGATTGCTACCTTTGAGGCAGGGGAATCCGTTGCAGTCGGAAGTCTCGTGAAGGTCTCAGCGAATGGGAAAGTCGATGTCTGTGCGGATACCGATCCGTTCTGCGGGGTCGTTGTAAATATCCGGGGTGGATACGCAGCGGTGCAGATCGGCGGTTATGCCCAAATCCCCTGCACGGGAGGCGTGGCGGTCGGTTATCAGACGCTTTGCGCCGGCGCGGATGGGAAAGCAAAAACCGGCGAGACCGGCAGGCAGTTGCTTGTGGTCGATTATGACAGTACTGCTGCTGTCTGCGGCGTCATCCTTTAAGAATGTCAATATGGGAAAGGGGAATCTATAATGGCTTTTTATGATTCGATTCGACTGGAAAAAGGAATGTATGGTGTTCCGGGAAAAAGTTTCACACAGGTACTGGAAGAATTGGACCCTTCTGCCGGGTACGACAATGCGGAACTTGGCGGCCTTGATGCCTATCAGCGTCAGCTCAAGCGCTTTGACATCAAAGTCGGCGGTCCTGCTTCCGATGTTGTGGAGAAATTTTTCCAGACAAGTGACAGCGCTGCTTTGTTCCCGGAATATGTGAGCCGTGCGGTGCATCAGGGCATGGAATATGCCGATATCCTGCCCAATATCGTCGCCACGGTGACCAAAATCGATGCGCTGGATTACCGTCCGATCATTTCGGAGCCTTCTGATGACGAAAAGGAACTCAAACCGGTGGCCGAAGGTGCACAGATCCCGCAAACCGTTGTCCGCACCAAAGATAATCTGGTCAAACTCCAGAAACGCGGCAGGATGCTCGTTTCTTCCTATGAAGCGCTCCGCTTCCAGAAACTCGATCTGTTTACGGTCACGCTGCGTCAGATCGGTGCCTACATTGCCCGCGCACAGCTCAAAGACGCCGTAGACGTCTTGCTCAACGGCGACGGCAACGCGAATCCTGCAACGGAAACTTCGTTGGAAGCTGCTCCGCAGTATACCGACCTGATCGACCTTTGGAGTTCGCTGGCACCGTACCAGCTCAACACCATGCTTGCGTCTACCGAAGCGATGAAGGATATCCTCGCCATCACGGAGATGAAGGACGCCGACGCGGGCCTGGATTTCCAGGGGACCGGCAGAGTCATTACTCCGCTCGGCGCCAGCTTGTTCCATGTCCCGTCCATTGAGGGGAAACGTATCTTTGGCCTGGACAGGAACTGCGCACTTGAAATGGTACAGGCGGGAGACGTGATTATGGATTACGACAAGCTGATCGACAGGCAGCTGGAACGCGCGGTCATCAGCACGATCACCGGATTTGCCAAGATCTTTAACGGCGCATCCAAAACAGTCACCTACACGGCCTAAAAGGAGGGCTTGGCTTGAATGAGGAAATTCTAAAAGGTTTTGCGCAGCTTGCCGGGTTATCCGAAGAGGATGCGCAGGCCTGGGCACCGGTGTGTGACGCCGCTGCTGCCGAGCTTCGCTCTCAGCTCAAGCCAGGGACGTTGACGGCGGAACAGGAATCCCTTTTCTGTTCCGCCTGCTCCGCCCTCGCGTTCTACCGCTATACGTTGGCGGTATCCGCTGCCGGGGAGGAAAGCTTTTCCGCCGGGGATGTGCAGATTTCCCGCGGGACCAGCGGCAGCGGCCAGGCGAAGCTGTTATGGCAGGAAATGCAGGGCGCTATTGCCCCGCTGTTGGAGGACCCCGAGTTTTTGTTTAGGAGGATGGGCGGATGACGCGCGCCAAAGTCTATGATATCTTGCTGGAACGTTATGGCACACCCGTAGAATTGCTCAGGGATGGCGTTCCGCAGCCGGTGCATGCGGTCATCCAGCCCCTGAGCTACAAAAGTAAATTATATCCCGATGAATCCTATTTGCCTGCCGGGTATTTCGACAACAGCCATTACCTGTATCTCGGCTCTACGGCCGACCCGGTGGATGAAACGGTTGTTATCCGGTATGCAGGTGCTTCCTATCGCGTCAAGCGTGCGGAAGTAAGATTTTTGGCGGGAGAAGCGCTCTATCAATGGGCAATCTTACAGCAGGACCCAGGAGAGGTGGAACAAGATGCTGGATGAATGGATGAATACACTGATTGACACGTTTTCCGCTGACCCCGCGCTCAGCGATATCGATTTTTCCCGCGCGTTTTTATCCGAAAAACGTCCTTCCCCGCTGCGCCGTCCGCTGGCAGTATTTGGAGAAGGGGAAATCCATCTATCTCCTGTGGCTTCCGGGTGTGGGCTGACCGAAGATACGCTCAAATCCCTGGAATTTCCATTGGAAATGGCGGTCTATGTCCCGGCAAAAATGGGCGGAGCCTCCTGTGGACAGATTTTTTCCCGCATCTGTGAGGCGCTGATGTCCTATGGAGATGGGCTGTGCCTGCGTTCCGTGTCCTGCGGCAAACCGGAATTTGACCGGTCTGCCGGGGCATTCCTGGTCTCCGGAAGCGCAGGGATCGTCCTGTATCAGAAACAGGAGGAGGGCGATGGATGATGGAATGGATGACGCCTGCTTCTGTCTCTGTCGAGATCAATGGGGTCCCCGTGCGGCAGTTCCGCAGTGTGCGGGTACAGACGATTCGGGAAATCAAGGAAATCCGGGCGTTCGGGGAAGCAGAGCCAGTCGGTTCTGTGCCGCTTGGGGAACGTTATCGTATCCTGTTGGAGCAACTCCGAATTGATGGGAAAGTACAGGCAATTTTGGATGGCATGGACGATTTTACCGTGACGTTCCGGGGAACAGGCGGCATGGTGACCTATTCCGGCTGCCGGTGGGAACAATTGGAATCCGACTTCCGAAAGGAACCGGGAATTATCGACACGGCGGAAATCTCCGCGCGGAGGAGGACGGAAGGAACATGATGGACACCTATTTTGTACAGGAATCCAGTGCGGCCGAGGAATTATCGGAAGAACTGGAACGTGATGCGCGGAGATATCCGCAGCGCATCTCGGCGGGGGAGGGCGGCACATGAATTTTCAGCCGATGAGGTTTAAGGAATATCAATGGCCGCATAACCCGGAAACGATCATCGTGGAACAGGAAAGAGAACTGAAACAACTCACTGTCCCATTTTCTGGGATTACTTGGCAGGATTACGGCTGTTCCGGACGGGTCGTGACCGGGGAAGGGGAATTTTTTGGGCCCGGATGTGCTGAGGAATATGCCGGGCTGGAAAAGGTGATGGCGCAGGACGGGCCGGGACTGCTCGTCCTGCCAAACCTGCCGCCGTTTTCCGCGCGGTTTGTATCACTTCGGCTCACAGGAAAGTCCGAACCGCAGCTGCTGCATTACCAATTCGTTTTTCGCGAGGAGACCGCGCAGGCAACTGCCTCGAATCCTGAGGCTCCGGGCGGGGTTTATCTTGCCCAGGAGGGGGAAAATCTCTGGGATATCGCGGCGCTGTATGCGACGTCGGCGGAGCTTTTGCTGGAATGGAATCCGTCCATCCAATGGCCGAACTGGTTGACACAAGGGCAGGAGGTGGCGGTGCCGTGACATGTGAAGGATTTACTCCGGCCGGTGCCACCATATTTTTGGGCGAACCGTTATCCATTAAAATTTCCCGCGATGCCGACGCGCCGGCGGACGGCCTTACAGCGGAGTTCCCCCACAGGTCTCTGCCGGACCTTTGCCGGGTGCGTATCTGGGACGGCGGAACGCTCTATTTTTCGGGTATCGTCGATGAACAGCACGAAATCTTGGCGTTATCCGGGATGACGGTAAAGATTTCTGCCCGGGGAATGGCAGCCCCGCTGCTGGACAGTGAGGCGCTCCCGCAAACCTACCGAAACCCATCGCTGCCGTCGCTTTACAACCGGCATGCGGCGCCGTTTGGGCTTGCGGGATGCCGCGGGCCTACCAACGCGGCGTGCGGGGAAATGACGGTAGAAAAAGGAACAAGTGATTGGCAGATGCTCGAACAGTTTTGCCGGGAATTCCTGAAAACATCGCCCAGGGTGACGGTCGAGGGGATCTTTGATGCGTCCGGAAAACCTTGCAGGGAACTCCGTTTCGGAACTTCCGGAATCCCTTACTATGCCCTGGAATACCGCCGGAATTGGTATCCGCTGCTCAGCGATGTCTATGTACAGACGGAAAAGGGTGGGGCTTATACCGCTTGCCTGCATGGAGAACTGGCGCGGCAGCACGGAATCCTGCGGAAACGATACCTTTCTGTATCGGCGTCCGCGAGCGCAGAAAAACTGTTGGCGGATTCTGTCAGCGATTCCCTGGAATTGCGTGTGCGCTGCTATGGATGGTATGACGCAGAACCCGGTGATACCGCAGAGATCGACTGCCCTGCGTTCGGAAACCTGCCGCGTGCACGTGTTCAGGGGGCATCCTATTCGCTGGATTCTTCCGGAAAAACCTGCACCATTTTTTTGAAAGGGGGAGTCCGCTGATGTGGCTTTCCAAACAGATTTCTTCAGAACCTCGCAAAAGCGTCAGCGCTTCCGGAAAGGTCACCGGCGCACGCGGGGAAAAAGTAATTGTACAGGGGCTCGATGAATATCGTGGGCTTCCTTTAATCGCTCCTTGGGGCATCGAGTATTTCCCGCCGAATGGTGCAAAAATTCTGGCGCTTACCGGGGATGGAGCTTGTCTCGGGACAATCCTGGAAGGAAGTGCCCTTGAACCCGGTGAACTCCGATTGTTTTCACTGGGTGGTGCGGAAATCCTCCTCAAAAATACTGGGGAAGTTCTCATTAACGGACAAAGCTTCCCCAAACAGGAGGCGACTTAATGGACACCGCAATAAAAAATGGGGATTTTTCTGTAGATGAAATGGGGCTGCCGGTACAGGTTTCCGGACAGGAGGAGCTTTTGCAGCGCGCGTGGCTGCGGCTGCAAGTACCCAAGGGTGCATTTTGCTACCAGAAAAAATTTGGCAGCAGGCTTGCCGAACTCGACCCTCAAAGCTCTGATATCACGGCAAAAGCATTTGATGCAGCAACGGAAGCCCTCGCGGAACTCCCTCAGGTTACGGTACGGGGGGTATCGGTAGAGGAAACGGAAGGGCAGACCGTATTCCTTTTTCAGTTGGCAACCAGATGCGGCGAAGGAACCGTGGAGGTCTCTTTCCCAGGAAAGGCGGGTGCATAAATGGATTCCTATGATACAGTTTTGCAGAGAATGCAGGACGAATTTCGGGAGTTGTCCGGGTTCAATGCCGACGATGCGTCGGATATCGGAATCCGGTTAAGAATATTGGCAGGAGAAATGTATTCTTTATGGAGCGGGCTGGAATGGCTCAAACGCCAGGCGTTTCCATCTACGGCGGAGGGGGCGCAGCTTGAGGAACATGCCTTGCAGCGCGGCCTGGAACGCAAAGGAGCGGTGTGCTCGCAGGGTTCGATTACGTTTGGACGGGAACCCGCGTTGGACTACGATGTCCTGATTCCGGCAGGGACGATCTGTGCGACGTCCGGGGAATCCGGCGTACAGTTCGTCACAACGGAGGATGTTACGCTAAAAGCCGGAAGCCTTTCGGTAACAGCAAAGGCAAGATCGGCGGAAGGCGGTGCCGGAACCAATGCTGCCGAAGGAAAGGTCAACGTCCTGGTTTCCGCGCCGGCCGGAATCCTGTCGGCGATCAATGAAACGGCGTTCACCGGCGGGATGGATGCGGAATCGGATGAGGAACTCCGCGCAAGGATTTTACAGAGCTATGCCATGATTTCCAACGGTACCAACGCAGAATTTTACCGGGAAGCCGCCCTCAAACATGATGGGGTATATTCTGTGGGGGTCCAGCCGAGGGCCAACGGTCCCGGAACTGTAGCGCTGTACCTTGGCGCAAAAGGTGCGGCGGCATCTGCGGAAGTGATTGAAGAAGTGCGTGCAGAACTGGAAAATCTGCGCGAGATTAATGTGGATGTACAAGTTAGTGCGGCGACGCTGGCAGAATGTACGGTTTCCGTTTACATTAAGCCTCTGGAGCAGCATACGTTTGAAAGCGCCAAAGCAGCAGCCGAAGAAGCTGTACGCGAATACTTTTCCGGGTTGGCCGTCGGCGAGTCGGTTGTCCTCGCATTCTTGGGGAAAAAGTTGCTGGAAACAGGAATGATAACAAATTATCTGTTTGAAAGCGCACTTACCCAGGATACAAAAGTGGAAGTTTCACAGCTGGCGGTGGCGTCAAGTATCATCGTCAAGGAAATGGAGGGGACGAGTGTTTGAACCCTTTGGCATCGATGAAGAAAAAGCTGGAACCGTTAGGGGTTTATACGCTGGAATCCGGAAGCCTGGTCGATGCGGAACTGGAAGTCTATGCGTCAGAGTTTACGCGTGCGTTGGAATTCCTTGCGGAGCTGCAGCGGGAACTGTTTATCCGAACAGCACAAACTTACGGGCTTGATTTGCGGGAACAGGCATTCGGCCCCAAACGCGATTATCTGGAAGAGGATGCCCGCAGGGAAATGTTGTTATATCGCGGTGCGGTGACCGTGAATGATTTTCGCAAAGCGGATATCGAAAAGGCCATGATCGCCTGCGGACTAGAGGCATCGCTGTATGAACCAATGGATGGTCAAACATTGTATTTCAACTGTACAGGCCTCATTGACGAATTCCATACCCAGGAAGAAGTGGAGGCTGCAGCAGAGGAATTTCTTCCGGCACATCTGGCGGCGGAGTTTGATCTCCGGATCCTTACCTGGGATTATATTGATGGGTTGGATTTGACATTCGACGGGATGGATACAAAAGATCTGACATGGGACCAGATCGACGCATACCAACAGGCATAAGGAGGATGAGAATATGCCGGCAACAAACAAAACGGAGCATTTGGGACTAAACGACTGGGTTGGTACGGATAAGCCGAAGCGGAGCGATTTTACCGAAGATAATAAGTTGATCGACGCGGCGGTAGGAGGACATATCAACGATACCTCAAAGCATTTCAGCGAAAGTGACCGGGAACGGTGGGATGGCCTGATTACCAGCGGGATGTATTTCGGAACAGGAGAATCGACCTATACACTGAATTTTGAATTTTCGCCGAAAATGGTATTGGTATTCTTATCCGGAAAAGCTCCGGCAAAATACAAAGCAGAAGGCGGTTATCCAATGGCAAACTGGGCAATCGCAATCCCAACGGTGAAAGCCGGCGGAATTACCATGTCGGCAGGAAAAGTGACGTTGTCACAATCTCAGAGTGCTCCGGCATCGGGCGGGACTTTTTATAACCTTAACAAAAAGTCGGGACAGTATGGATACCTGGCCATTCGATGAGGATAGGAAAATAAAAGGTTTGAAGTCTAAAAAAGCTGGATGATCTGAAAAGTAGCGGAACCAGACCTCTTTGTCAACGATGGAAATGAACGGTTTGCGCCGTCGTTGACAAGGGCGTCTGGTTCCGCTTTTTCGGCAATCAAGGAGGGGAAAAGCAGAAATGCTTTTCCCCTCCTACTATAATGGAAACGGAAAATCTTTGCATGTTTTGGCAAAATACGATAAAACGATCAAGATCAAGATAAGATTCGATAAGATTTGCGGATTGTCCCGGCGGTATGCAAAATTTAAACAAGAGAAAAGGAGTATCTGGGTAGTAATTTGGACGTGAGAATGATACAATAAAAAAAGATTCCATACCGTCTGGTTTTAAGTCGTCGTTTTTATGGGATGGCGAATAAATTATGTTATTTTGCAGTAGGAGAAACAGCATGCAGGAAGTACAGGAATTACAGGAAAAAGTTCTTCTGGTGGGCGTGGAAACGTCGCCGGAAGAGAATGTGGAAGGTTCTCTGGAAGAGCTTGGGGATTTAGCGCAGACCGCAGGGGCACAAGTCGCAGGAATGGTGATCCAACGGCGGGAAAGTATCCATCCAGGGACCTATATTGGAAAAGGGAAGATCGAAGAGGTGAAAGCTGCGCTGGAAGCGTTGGACGCCACCGGGGTGATCTGCGACGACGAGCTTTCCCCGGCACAGATGTACAATCTCCAGAAGGAATTGGATTGCAAGGTAATGGACCGCACGCTGCTGATTCTGGATATCTTTGCGAAACATGCCGTCACGCGGGAAGGCAAAATTCAGGTGGAACTGGCGCAGCTAAAATACCGGTCCGCACATCTGGCTGGATTGGGGAATTCCTTGTCGCGTCTGGGCGGCGGTATCGGTACGCGCGGGCCGGGTGAAAAGAAGCTGGAAATGGACCGCCGTATGATCC
>CALWKP010000197.1 GCA_944381295.1 uncultured Clostridia bacterium
AGCACATTATCCCCACAAGTCCCGAAAGACAGCTATTACGGCCAATGGATGTGCAGGCATCCCGAGGAACTGCTTGCCCTTCACCGGAGTTATCTGCAAGCCGGGGCGCAGGCAATTTGCGCTCCGACTGCTGCAGCGAACGTCTTTCAATTAAAACGTTTTGGTCTGGAAGATTCTGTCAGCGAGATCAACAAACAGCTGTTAGCGATTTCCAAAGCAGCAGGGAATGTCCCTGTCGGCGGACGGATTGGTCCAAGCGGGCTGTTGACGCCGCCGCTTGGAGAAACAGATTTTGACGATCTTTACGACGCTTACCGGGAACAAATCCGGGCATTAAACGAAGGCGGCGCAGATTTCCTGTTCATTGAAAGCCAGGATTCTCTGGCCGATATGCGTGCAGCCACTCTCGCGGCACGCACAACAAATCTCCCTGTTTTCGTCAGCGTCACTTTGGACGCCAATGGACACACTTCCACCGGAGGCGGGCTGCTCCCTACGGTCATCACGCTCCAAGCCATGGATGTCGATGCGATCGGGATGAATTGTCCGCTTACTCCAGACGAAATGCTTCCAATCCTGCGGGAAGTGATTCCCCATGCATCGGTCCCGCTTCTGGTCAAACCGAGCGCTTACCGCGAGGACGGGACGCTGCTTTCGCCCGGCGCCTATTCGCGCGGGGTCCACGAACTGTTAATCAGCGGCGCAAGCATTGTTGGAGGAAGTCACGGTACTACCCCAGAACATATTGCCGCTCTCAAACGTGAGTTGGAACTCTTTGCGCCATGGTATCGCGGAGCGGCTGCTGACTATGAGGACGCCGATAATTTTGCCGCTGCCATTGAGACAGAAGCATTTTTCCTGGGCGATGATATCGTTTTCAGTGAACCAATCGAATGTTCTATCGGTCTGGGCGACGATTTGATCGATCTCGATGACGAACAGGTGAACGCCGCCCTTGTTGAACTGAATAGTATGGACGACGTTCTTTTGTTGGTAGAGCACAGTTCCATGACCCGGCTTCCGATTGCCGTACGCACGGAAAACCCAACGATTCTGGATGCTGCACTGCGGTATTTCCAGGGCAGGCTGATTATTGACAGCGCATGCGATATCGACCGCGAAGCGATTGAACAGATGAGCGCAAAATATGGCAGCATCCTCTATTAAGTTTCTAGTGTGCTAAGATATGGTTCCAGACTTTTTCAGTAAAATATCTTGGCAGGTTCTACCTTTATCAAAAATCCGGACAGTTCAGGGAAAAGGTTCCGGAACTTAAGATATTGTACTCTTTATCTTATCAGGAGGAGATTTTATGAAATTCATTATCACAAAAGACTACGAAGAAATGAGCAGAAAGGCAGCAAATATTTTTGCCGCCCAGATCATTGCAAAGCCTGATTCTGTTTTGGGTCTTGCAACCGGCTCTACACCAATTGGTACCTATGACCGCTTGGCTGACTTATGCGCACAGGGAGATATTGATTTCAGCAAGATCAGCAGCTTCAATCTGGATGAATACTGCGGGCTTTCCCCGGAACACGATCAAAGCTATCGTTATTTTATGAACCAGCATTTGTTCAGCAGGGTCAACATCCGGATGGAAGAAACCCATGTGCCGAATGGTTTGGCTGACGACATGGAAAAAGAAGGTTTGGCTTATGACGCCATGATTCGGGAGTACGGCGGGATCGACCTGCAAATCCTGGGCATCGGCAACACGGGACATATCGGCTTTAATGAGCCCGACGATGCGTTCCCAACGTCTACTCATAAAGTAGAACTTGCTCAGAAGACAATTGAAGCCAATTCCCGCTTCTTCAACAGCATCGACGAAGTCCCGAAATATGCAATTACCATGGGAATGCTGTCCATCATGAACGCGAAGAAAATTATCCTGGTGGCAAACGGCAAAGGAAAAGCCGACATCCTGTATGAATCCTGCTTTGGTCCGGTCACCCCAAAAGTTCCGGCATCCATCCTCCAGCTTCATCCCGATGTTACCATTGTAGCTGATAAAGATGCCGCTTCGGTAATGCTGGAAAAAGTTCCTGAATTGCTCTAATAAGCTACATACTTTCTTATGACTCACCAGAAAAACACGAAAAATCTTCCCAGTGGATATGCGGAAGTTCTCAAACTGGATTTACAAAAGGACACCAAAAAAGCACTGCTCGTCAATGTGCTGGCACTTATCCTCGCTGCGGTAATGTTTGTCCCCGCGTTTTTCCTGCGTCCTTTTTCGATTTTTCTTTCTTCATCCGGAGCTTTCCCGTTTCTTGCAAAAACTGCGCTGCTTCTGCTCGGCATGGTGCTCTATTTGGTTCTTCATGAGCTGGTCCACGGGGTCGCCATGAAAGTATGTCTGCCGGGCGTCAAGGTGCGGTACGGCTTTACCGGTCTGTATGCCTATGCGGCAAGCCAGGATGCTTACTTTTGCAAAAGCTCTTACATCCTGATCGCCCTTGCCCCAGTCGTCCTTTGGGGTGCTGTGCTCCTTATCCTGAACCTGGTTGTCAGTGCAGACTGGTTCTGGGTCATCTATTTTATCCAGATCATCAATATTTCTGGCGCCGCTGGCGATCTCTATATGGTTTACCGGCTTTCCGGAATGTCATCTGAAATTCTGGTGCATGACGATGGGGTATCCATGGTCATATTTGCACCGGATGAGTTACAAAAGTGAGGAAAAATTAATGAAGCAGGTCAAAATTACAGTGTTAAAGACCACCCTAGATGAAGAGCTTGCTCATGAGTATGGAGTAGAAGGGTTAAAGGCTTGTCCTATGCTCCAGGTGGGACAGGTATTTACCGCCGATTATGCGAAACCGGATGGTTTTTGTGACGAAGCCTGGAAAGCAATTTATCAATATGTATTTGCTTTAGCTCACGGTGCGGATACCAATTTATTTTACTATGGGGACTGGATACGGAAGCCCGGCGTTGCTATTTGCAGTTGTAATGATGGGTTACGTCCCGTTATTTTCAAGCTGGAAGCTACCGATCAGGAAGCTGAAATGACTTATACGCCAGTAAGATAAATTGAAATAATATCTTGGGTATCGTATAAGAATGTCTGAAAACAGAATGACTGTTTTTATCTAAAGTCATGACCACCCCTAAGAGGGGTGGCATGACGAGCGGCCTATAAGGCCTTGACAAAAGCCAGCGCCTAAATGACGCTGGCTTTCACTTCGTTCAAGCCTCTGGCGGTATGATTATTTGCTACCC
>CALWKP010000198.1 GCA_944381295.1 uncultured Clostridia bacterium
ACAAAAATGACAGCATAATTCCGCAGATAATAGAGAATATCGTCCGAAAAACGGAAAGAAAACATCTGCGAATAATAGACACCGATTTGTGAAAGATCAGTGACAGCAAACAAGACCCAACTCAGCAGGATAATCAGAAGCAGATAACCATGAGAGAAAATAGGATGGCGTTCTAAGAAACTACGAAGGAACCATTTTTCCAGGATTAGAAAGAGGAAAAAATAGAGTCCCCAGAAGATAAAATTCCAGCTTGCCCCATGCCAGAAACCGGTAGCTGCCCATACGATAAAAAGGTTCAAAATGGTGCGCGCAGTTCCTTTTCGATTGCCTCCAAGCGGAATATAGAGATATTCTCGGAACCAACCGCCTAAGGTCATATGCCATCTGCGCCAAAATTCGGTGACGCTTTTTGAAATATAGGGGTTGTTAAAGTTTTGAGGAAATTCAAAACCAAGCATTTTCCCTAATCCGATTGCCATCAGAGAATAACCACTGAAATCAAAATAAATTTGAAGTCCGTAAGCGGCGATAGCAAGCCAGGCGAGAGGAGAGGAAATATTGGAAAATCCAATTGCCTGGACATCATCCCAGAGCATGCCGATGTTGTTGGCAATCAGTACTTTTCCCCCCAGGCCGAGAATGAAGAGGGTAACGCCGGATTCGATTTGCTGCAGGTTAAGGCAGCGCTGCTTTAAAGATCGATTGATGTCAGAATATTTGACAATTGGGCCGGCGATCAGTTGCGGAAAAAGACAGACGAACGCGCCGAAATCGACGATATTGTGTTCAGCAGGGACAGTACCACGGTAGACGTCGATGCTGTAAGACAGGGTTTGGAATGTGTAAAAGCTGATACCCAACGGTAGGGTGATTGCTAACGGCGTGATTGGAAGCCCGGTAACTGCACTGAAATTTTCGAGAAAAAAGTTGGAATATTTGAAAAAACCGAGGAGGCCAAGATTGGAACATAAAGAGAATCCTAAAAACAGGCGTTGCCCCCACCGGATACCGCGATTGCGAAAAGCCTCGATTCCACGTCCGGCAATATAATCTACCGTAATAGAAAGAAACATAATGACAACATACTTAGGTTCTCCCCAGGAATAAAAGAAAAGACTTAAAAGAAGCAAAGTGAAATTTTTCAATTTGCGAGGGGAAAGACAATACAGCAAAAAGGCGACTGCCAAAAATTGAAAAAGAAAAAGAAGGCTGCTGAAAACCAAAAGACCACCCTCCTAGAGGAAAATCAAAGAAAAAGGGCTGCTGCGAAACGTGGAACAACGTATGGCAGCAACCCTACAGTCAAGCATCCGCAAAAATTATTGGGAAAAAGCGGATGTGCCGGACAGATTTTCAAATTTATTGGGAAGAAGTGTCGTCAGAGAAATATTTGTTAAGAGCATCACGTCCAATAGCCGTCTGTTCTTCGTAATATTTTTCCAAATCTTCTTCGGTAGCATCCATATCGTCGTTGATTTTCCCGAGCATCAGCAAAAATACATAATCGCCGTGTGTGACTACCTCAGATGCAGCAATTTTCGGCATGTTCATAGGATAATTGAAGCTGTTGTCATAGAGGTTATTGCGATATTCCTCCAGTTCTTCAGAAACCGCATCGCCCATGCCTTCTTTGGCCTTGATCGCAACAAAAGTATCGACATGTGCACTGATCATGGGACCCTGAGCAATGAATTCTTCCACATTGTCCATGGTAACCCCCATGGTGTCGGAAAGATAGGCCTCGTCAAGGTCCATCGACGGGATATAATCTTCCCCATAAGCCTCTTTTACGGTGTCAAAAGCTTCCTGTAAACTGTAAACCTTTTCAGGGGCAGAAGAAAGTACGCCCCCTTCGTCTTCATTGTTCTGCGAACATCCGGCAAAAAAGGTAAGAGCCATAGATGCAGCAAGAAGGAACGCTAAGATTTTTTTCATAAATAATGCCTCCTAAAGAAATTGTATTTTTTAGTATGTCCAATTGCTGTATGAAATTGATACAGCAGGAAGGAAAAACATCAGGAAGATACAAACTGCCATTTGAAAAATAAAAATTAGAGGAATGCCGATCATAAATTTTTTATGTTTTGTTTTGTGTCGGATTCCAAGCATGGTGAGGTACATTGCGGGAGAACCGCCGATCGCAGCGAAAAAAAGGAGTGTGTTTTCAGGGATTCTCCAACGATGCCGTATAGCGCGGCGCTTGTCGGAAAGAGTCAGAAGCATCGCGATCAGATTTACAACAATGAGATAACCAATCAGGATTTTTCCATATAAAGGCATGACCGACCGCCTTTCCCGGCAGAAAACATGTTACCGTTAAATTTTGCAACAAAACAGTTCTTTTTTTGTGAGGCAGACGATATTATTTTAGAAAAGGAGAAAAACTGGAGTCTGCCGATTTATCTTACTGTATTTTTGACAGGCTGTCAAATATTCCCTTTTCAGAAATGTGAGATGATTATTTCAGGAAGGATGGTTTTCTTGACAAAGAATCCGCTACGAAAAGTACATCCGATAGTATTGGCGATTCTATTGCTGGCAGGAGCGGTTGCCGCCACCATGGGAGCAAATGCAGCGGAAAAAAATACAGCAGGAGAGAACCTGGAAAGTACTGTGCCGGTTTTGGCGTCGGAACAGAAAACAGAAATAGAAGAAATGCCAGAACAAAAAGAGCAAAAAGGTGAGGAAGAAATGCGGGCAGTATGGGTGCCGTACATGAATCTTACCATGAGCAACGGGGATGGAAGCGCAGCCACCTTTTACGAAACCTTTGATAAAATCGTAGAAGGAGCAAAAGAAAAAGGGATGAATACGTTGATCGTCCATGTAAGACCGTTTGGCGACTCACTCTATCCGTCAGAATATTTTCCGTGGTCCTCAATTTTAACGGGAACGCAGGGGATTCATCCAGGATATGATCCTTTAGAATATATGGTAGAAGCGGCTCATCAGGCGGGAATGGAAATTCACGCTTGGGTAAACCCATTGCGCATCCAGTCCAAAAATACGCCGGAAGTTTTGGCACAAAGCAATCCTTATAACCAGTGGAAACAAGACCCCGAAAAAGCAGGGTGGACGGTGGATTTGTCAACAGGAAAATATTATAATCCTGCGTATCCGGAAGTGCGCCAGCTCATTGCGGATGGGGTTAAAGAGATTGTAACGCTGTACAATGTAGACGGCGTACAGTTTGACGATTATTTTTACCCAACGGAGTCAAAAACCTTTGACAGTGCAGCATACCAGGAATATCTAGCGGATCTTCCTGAGGGAGAAGCAGCAATGGAATTAGGCGATTGGCGAAGGGAGAACATTAACGAGCTAGTGGCGCAGTGTTATGAGGCGGTAAAAGAAGCGAATCCCAAAGCAGTATTTGGAATTTCGCCGCAAGGGAACATTACAAACGATTGGAATATGGGAGCGGATGTTGCACGATGGTGCAGTACAAGCGGCTACATAGACTATATTTGTCCACAGCTTTATGTGAATTTTGAACATCCGACATTGCCCTATGACGGGGCAGCAGAAGAATGGCGGGAGCTTGTCACTTCGGAAGAGGTCGACCTGTATTTGGGGCTTGCTGTTTACAAAGCGGGTTCAGACAGCGATGAAGGTACTTGGAAAAATTCCTCAGATATTCTGGCACGACAAATTGAACTCGGGAGAGAGCTTGGATGTGATGGGTTTATGTTTTACTCCTGGGACTACCTGATGGGAGAGCAGGCAGAAGAAGAAGTGGCGAATGCCATGAAAGTTTTGTCGGGAGAAAGCTGAGGAAAACTTTTCCATAGGAAGAAACAAAGAAAAAAGGCAGAATATTGCATACAAAGAGGAAAAATCTATTGCAAGAGACGGATTTTATCGGAATAGATAAAAAAGAAATAGCAGAAAGAGAAAAACAGGAATTTGTGACGAATGATAGAATTCGGAAACAGTATTTTTAAGAAAAAGCCGCTGTATGGACAATACGGCGGCTTTTTTCTGTCAGGTTGCGGAAAAAATAGAGAAAAAGCTGTGAACAGGAAGTTGCTAAAATAATAAATGTTGTGTAGAATCTGGGAATCCTGCCGGAAAGACTTTACTTCTTGTGGTTGGTATTGTAAAATGAAAGAAATATCATACCAGGGTAATGAGGTGTAAATTATGCAGCCCAAGTATAAAAGGATCTTGTTAAAACTCAGCGGGGAATCTCTTGCCGGGAAAGCAGGACATGGGATTGACGCAGATACCGTACTGGAAATTTGCAAACCCATTAAAGCATGCGCTGATTTAGGAGTAGAAGTAGGGATCGTTGTAGGCGGCGGAAATTTCTGGAGAGGACGCAGCAGTGGTCAGATGGATAGGACGCGTGCGGACCATATGGGAATGCTTGCGACTGTAATTAACGCACTCGGGGTAGCGGATGCGCTGGAACAGTTGGGAGCGATTGTCCGTGTGCAGACGGCAATTTCCATGCAGCAGGTAGCAGAACCTTATATCCGGAACAGGGCAGTACGCCATCTGGAGAAAGGACGCGTAGTCGTATTTGGTTGTGGAACCGGAAATCCATTCTTCTCAACCGATACAGCGGCGGCATTGCGGGCAGCGGAAATTGATGCGGATATTATCCTGAAAGCAACAATGGTTGACGGCGTCTATGATTCTGATCCGAAAAAGAATCCCAATGCAGTCAAGTATGATTGCTTGTCGTTTATGGATGTTCTGAATAAAAACTTACAGGTTATGGATAGTACAGCAGCATCGCTGTGCAAAGATAATAATATCCCGATTTTGGTGTTCAGTATCAATGAACCGGAAAATATTTTGAAAGCGGTATGCGGCGAATCGATTGGTACCTTGGTGCAAACGGAATGACGGCAGATGACCCCCATTCTGAGAAAGTATATTGAGATTATAAGAAAAAGGTGGTAGTTTCACATGAAAGAAGTTCTGGAAAGAGCAGAAGGCAAAATGAAAAAAACGGTTTCGGTCCTTTCTTCAGACTATACAGCAATCCGTGCAGGTCGTGCCAATCCGGCAGTGCTGGATAAGATCACGGTGGATTATTATGGTGCGCCGACTCCGATCAACCAGCTTGCCGCGGTATCCGTAGCCGAAGCACGGGTGCTGATGATCCAGCCGTGGGATGTATCGGTATGCCGTGGGATTGAAAAAGCGATCCAGACCTCGGATCTGGGGATCAATCCGCAGAGTGACGGGAAGGTGATCCGCCTGACGTTCCCGCAGTTGACGGAAGAGAGAAGGCGCGACCTGGTAAAAGAAATCGCAAAAATGTCGGAAGAAAGCAAAATTGCAGTTCGTTCGATCCGCCGCGATGCGATCGATAAGTTGAAAGCGATGAAGAAAAATTCGGAAATCACAGAAGATGATTTAAAGCAGGCGGAAAAAGACACACAAAATCTGACGGATAAATATTGCAAAGAGATTGACGGAATCTTTGCGAAGAAGGAAAAAGAGATTATGGAAATCTGATCCTGGGATAGGGACAGAAGCAACGAAAAAAACTAAAAAAGCATAGAAAGTGAAAGTTAGGTATGGGAAAACAGCAGACGGAACAGAATGCGGTGAAGCTGCCGCAGCATTTGGGAATCATTATGGACGGTAATGGACGTTGGGCAAAGAAGCGAGGCCTACCGCGTTCTGCCGGACATACTGCCGGAGCAAATAATT
>CALWKP010000199.1 GCA_944381295.1 uncultured Clostridia bacterium
TGATTTCCCGCAGATGACCAGGCAGGCGGAGCCTGCCTGCGCGACTTGCCGACCGCAGGTCCGCCCGAAAGCAATAACAAGCTCCCGGCAAAAGGTAGCAGAGCCCGACAGCCTTGTCAACGATAAAATGAACGGCTTCGCCGTTGTTGACAGGAGCACCGGGGCCACTTGTTTGGCAATTAGGAGGGCAAAAGCGAACCATGCTTTTGCCCTCTGTTAGTATGAGAACGGCAATACTTGACGGGAAAAAATCCGTTTGGCGCATTATTTACAGATAATTTACGATTCTTTGCTGCAGATTGTTGTATAATATTGTAAAATAAAGAAACGATCTGCAAATTCAGAATCATGATGATTTGGGAGGGTCTGCTTTGAAATACCGTAAAAGAATTGCATTTTTTCTGTTAACTGCCGTGTGTTTGTTTGTCCTTCCGGGATGCTCTGCACGCAAGGCCATCACCGCCAGCGATTTTACCACCGCTGCCGAAGCCGCAGGATTTTCCGCAGTCGAGTCGGAGGACGAGAGTACCTCTGCTACCGGAACGGTTGTGCAGATGGAGAAAGACGGTATTTCCGTTACTTTTATAGAATATAGCTCCAATGCCGAGGCGAAAGAAGATTATGCATCGCAGCGCAGTTAGATGAAAGCGTCTATGACCAGCGGCGGCGCGAAGGAACAGACCCTGGATTCCGATACGTATTGCAAGTATTTGGTAAATGTGGGCGATATGTATTATGCGCTGGTACAAAATTCCAATACTGTGTGCTTTGCAAAGAGCACTTCCGACGGGCAATACGAAATTGAACAGCTCCTGAAAGGGATGGGATATATCAGTTGACGGAGTTCGCCGAAGCACCGGGCTTTTCACGGCAATGCCGGAGAAAGGTCCGGTTTTTCTTTTGTACATAGGATGGGAGGGAGAATTTTTGAACCCGTTTACTTTGGAATTCCGCGAAAAGGATGGCCCGCTGTATCAGCAGCTTTACCGGTATCTGGCCGATGAGATCAAGAGCGGGAGAGTAACGGAAGGGGAGCGGCTGCCGTCGAAACGAAGCCTGATTGCCCATCTGAAAGTCAGCCAAAGTACCGTAGAAACCGCCTACGATATGCTGGTAACCGAAGGATATGTCCGCAGCGTCCCAAAAAGCGGATTTTATGTCTGTAAACTGGAACGTCTTTTGTCATCTGGTCCCCCGGTCCCCGCCGAACCCGAGGACCAGGAACCGCCTTCTTTCCCGTACGACTTCAGTACCAGTGCAGTAGACCCGTCGGTGTTCCCCTACGCAACCTGGGCCAAATTATCGCGGGAAACGCTGTACCAAAACCCGGAACTTCTGAATCCCGGTCACCGCCAGGGCGACCTGTTTCTGCGGGAAACGCTGGCAAAATATCTGTATGAGTTCCGCGGGGTGCGGTGTTCGCCCGAACAAATTGTCATCGGCGCGGGAATTGAATATCTGATCGGGATTATCGCACAGGTGCTGGACGGCGCGGTGTTTGCGCTGGAAAATCCGGGATACCGCCGGCTGGCGCAGGTGCTGAAAAATAATCACAGCGGGATACGGCTGATTCCGCTGGACAGTTCCGGAATGAATCCGGACGCCCTGGAAGAATCCGGCGCCACGGCCGCTTATATCACGCCGTCACATCAGTTTCCGTTGGGCGTGACGATGCCTGTCGGACGCAGGACTCAGCTTCTCGCGTGGGCGGAACGTTCCCCTGGAAGATATCTGATCGAGGACGATTTTGACAGCGAATATCGGTTTAACGGCAGGCCCATCCCGGCGGTACAGGGGCTTGACCATAACGGCAGGGTGATTTATCTCAGTACATTTTCCAAAAGCCTTGCACCGTCCATCCGCATCGCGTACCTGGTGCTGCCGAAAACGCTGATGAGCGCTTATTTTCGGAAATTTGGCGGATATTCCTCCACAGTATCGCGGTTTGAACAGCATACGCTCGCAAAGTTTATTGCAGGCGGGCATTATTCCCGGCACATCAACCGCACGAGGCTGATTTATCGTCAGAGGCGTGATTTGTTTATCAACGGGCTGCAGGATGCAGGAGTGCCTGTCCGGATACTGGGGCAGCATGCCGGGCTGCATCTCGCATTGGAAATCGGAAACGGGGCAAAAGAACCGGAACTGCTCGCACGCGCAGCAGAACAAGGGGTGAGGATGTCGGGCTTGTCGCAATACTATCTGGACGGCAATGCCCCAACGGGAAGTACCGTGATCGCCGGATATGCGGGGCTGAGTGCGGAACAGATCTCCGCCGCGGCCAGGTTGCTCGGCCGGGCGTGGACGCCGGGAACTGCCGGATGAAACATGACGAAATAGTGCCTTCTTGCGCGCAGCCTTGAAAAAAATGACGAAGTAAGGTACAATATTTTCAGGAAAACAGAAAGTTCCGCAGCATGGAACTTTGGCTGGACAGTATTTTCCAGGAAATCCCGTCTGCTGTCAAAGGACCATGAGCGTTTCCGGTTTTTCCGGAAAATCTATACGATTGTTACCGCCGGCGCTTAAGTACCCTTCCGGGAAATCCCGCGCCGCGAAAAAAAGGAGGTCCTCTTCATGAAAGTAGCTCCATCCATCCTTGCCGCCGATTTTGCCCATCTCGACGGCGAACTGCAATCCATTACCGAAGCTGGTGCGGACTGGGTACATATCGATATTATGGACGGTATCTTCGTCCCGAATATTTCCCTGGGAATCCCAGTCGTTGAAGCCATGCGCCCCTGCACAGAGCTCCCGTTTGACGTCCATCTGATGATCGTGCATCCGAAAAAATATGTGCCCCAGTTCTGTAAAGCGGGCGCGGATATCATTTCGTTCCATGTGGAGGCCGATGACGACCCCGCTGAGACGATCGACGAGATCATCCGCTGCGGGGCAAAGCCTGCCTTGGTTATCAAACCTGATACCCCTGCTGAGGCGGTCTATCCGTACCTCGATAAGCTTTATATGGTGCTGGTCATGACGGTGGAACCCGGGTTCGGCGGCCAAAGTTTCCGTCCAGACATGCTGGAAAAAGTCCGCGCGATCAAACAGCGTGCACCTCAGGTGCTCGTCGAGGTCGATGGCGGCATCAATCCCGAAACTGTCAAAGAATCTGCACGCGCCGGTGTGGACGTCTGTGTGGCAGGGACTGCCGTGTTCCGCGCCGAGGACCCGGAAGAAGTAATCAGGGTTCTGCGTGAAGTGTGACCCATCAGAACAGCGAACAAAAAAGCGGCAAGGGCCTGACTGTCCGGAAAATCCTGGCTCACGGGTTTCGTGGGACCTGTTTTCTGTCTGACAGCGGTTCCTGCCGCATATTTGAAAAAGGGATTTTTATCAAGTCTTGCAGCGCTGTCCGATCTGCACAACAGCGTCTGTACTCAGAAGCTTTCCGTGTTCTTCCACCATGGCTTCCGCGGTCCGGCCTTTCCCCCACAGCTTCCCGTATTCTTTCAGGATACCGTCGGCACGGCAGCGCTGTCCTAACCGCGGCGACAATGCCAGCAGGTACTGCTGATTTTGCAGGAACAGCCTGCCCGGACATTCGATTCCGGAGCATGCCAGATGCCCTAACGCGTCCATTACATGGCCGGCACTTTCAAAACGGTAGATCGTCGGGGATACCGGGGGTTTCACGGTATAGATCCTGCGTTTGCCATGGTGCTGGACGGACGGCGAAATCGTACTGAATACCAGGACGCATTGCCCGTCGATCGTTTCCATGGCGCGCACCGCGATTTGTCCGCCCTTGCGCAGGGGGAATCCGGTCCCGCTGCACGCTGCTGCGAAAATCCGCGCGATGGTCAGGCGGCAATGCAGGCTTCCCCAATTGGTCCCGCCGAGCGCTAACCCCAATGCCTGTTTTTCCTGTGCGGCGAGAATCACGAGCAGATGCGTCGCATCCAGTGCTTTTATTTTCAAGGCGACACCCCCATTTAGTACGCGTTTGGATTTCGGAAAAATTTTGCCCGCCCGGAAGAATGGCGGCGGGTGTCCGGAGGACAAGGCCCCTCGGACGCTGTCCAGGGAAAGCGAGGGTCCTGGCTTCTCATAGGCCGGAAGAACTTCCGGAATCGTCCGCAGGACCCTTATGACAGGAAAATCCTGTCAGGAAAACACAGCGTTTGCTGTTGAATCATGATTTCAAAGAAATGATTCCTGTCCGTGTGCCTGAATGATCGCAGGTCGCACGACAAGGTTATTACATCATATGATGGAACTGTCAATTTTGTAAGAGGTGATTTGAATTGTTCCCATTTTTTTCACGCGGGCTGCGCATGGAGCAGAAAAAAAGGAAGCTCCTCATGGAACCTGTGCGGGAACTGCTGCCCCAAGGACAGCTTTTGCTGCCGCTGCCGGGTGCGGTCCACGCAGGGGCAAGGCTGGTCAAAGAGGGCAGCACTGTCACCAAATATGAGCCCTTGACCTGTCCGCAGACACATGCCCCCGTGAATAGCCCTGTGAACGGGACGATTCGGGAATTGCGGTCGATCACCCATCCGCTGCTTGGCGAGACAGTGTGTGCGGTTTTGGAGCCGGAAACTGCCAAAAAAGGACGGGCAGGGAAACTCCACCTGGAAGAAGGCGTGGACACTTCTGCTCCGGAAGGGATTTTAGCGGTTGCGCAGGCTGCCGGGATTGTCGATGAATACGACGGGGTACCGCTGTACCACAAGCTGAAACGCTTCCACCGGTTTGGAAGGGACCTTCTTTGCGGGGTTATCCTGGACGAGGAAACTTATGTGTGCGGTTCGGAAGCAGCGTTCCGGGAAGCGCCGGAAGAATTGGCGGCAGGACTGGAATTGGCGGCAAAAGCCTGTGGAGCGGAAGAATGGCGGATTGCCGTCGCATCGCTCAAACGTCTGCAAGGGGTGGACTGGGTCCGCGAACACCGCGAAAAAATGGAGGAAGCCGGACTGGTCTATCCGTCCTGGGCGATGCTGGAAAAACGTCTGCGCGCAGCAGGGAAAACTCCGGAACGCATTGGCGCACAGGCCTGTATCGCGTTATATCGTGCCGTGAAAAAAGGGACCCCGCAGGTGAAAACGGTGGTGACCGTAGCCGGGGAACAGGTAAAACAACCGGCAAACCTCAGGGTCGTAATTGGTACGCCGCTGCGGGAGCTGCTTGACGAATGCGGATGTTTGCCGGAATCCCGTATTTTTGTCGGCTCCCCGATGACCGGGAAACTCGTGGAAGACTTGGAACTTCCGGTAACTGCGGATACCCGGTGCGTGATCGCTTCTCCGCATACGCGCGAAATCCATACCTATGCGTGTATCGGCTGCGGAAGATGCGCGGCGGTCTGTCCGGAAAAAATTCTGCCCTGGTATTTGTATGAAAATTTACAGCGCGGCGGGTATACGGACCCGGAACAGCTTCTGCGGGCCCAGAACTGCCGCGGCTGCAACAGCTGTTCGGCGGTCTGTCCTTCCGGGATTTCCCTGGGAAAAGCAGTGCGTGCCGCTGCGGAAGTCCGTGAAAGGAGTGGGTGGGAATGATTCTCAGCGGGTTCCGGAACCCTCCGTTTCTCCGTAGGGTCGAGTCAGTAGGCGCTATGATGCGCGATATGATTTTTGTTCTGCTCGCGCTGCTGATGATCCCTACTTTATATTATGGTCCCCGGGTCCTGGTGACGGCAGTTTTTTCGGTAGCTTCCTGTATGGCTGCGGAAATCCTGTTTGCTCTTTTTGCACGCAAGGACATCCATTTTACGGAGCTTTCCTCTGCGGTGACCGGCCTGATCATCACGATGCTGATGCCTGCCGGCATTTCTTACTGGGCTCCTGTAACAGCCGGGATTTTTGCTGTTTTTGTTGCAAAAGCTCCGTTCGGCGGTCTCGGACGAAATCCGTTCAATCCTGCCGCTGCGGGTGTTGCGTTTGTCACGCTGCTGCGTCCCGCGGAAATGTTTCAATACCCCGATATGTCTGCCGGAGGGTTCCTTCCGATATTCGCGGAAACTGCCGATGCATCTGTGTCCAGCCCTGCCGCAGCCCTGCGCAGCGGCTTCCGTCCGGGAATGTATCCCCTCGACATGCTCTGGGGGCAGTATGCCGGGCCAATCGGTACCACCGGTATCCTCGTGATTGCCGCCTGTGCGCTGTTCCTTTTTGCGCGCCGTGCAGCGGACTGGAAATTAACGGCGTCCTTCCTGCTTGCCGCTGCGCTGTATGCCGCGGTATTTCCCCGTGTAATCGGAAGCCCGCTTACCTCCATAAAATACGAGCTGATGGCAGGTTCCCTGTTCTTTTGCGCGGTATTCATGGTCACAGACCCTGTGACTTCCCCGCGTACCAGCGTGGGGAAAATCATCTATGGGGCTCTTGCAGGAATCCTGACCATGATTCTGCGGGAGTTTGGGCGTTTTGAACAGGGCGCCTGTTTTGCCCTGCTGATTCTGAACGCCTGCCGGCCGCTGATCGACCGTGGGGTATGTTCCTGGATGATCTGGAAGGAGGCGCGCCATGAAAGCAATGAACGCAAAGGTTAGAAGTACCGTTCGGAAAGAACTTGTGGAAATCTTAAAAAACGGCGTGATTTTCCGAAACCCGGTACTGATTGGGGCTTTGGGATTGTTCCCGGTAGCCGCCGGGAGTTTCCAGCTCAAAAACGGCGTGGCGTTGTCTGTGATGATGTTCGTCATGATGCTTCCGGTATGCGTGGTTTCCGGCCTCATCAAGAAAAGGATTCCTTCCTGGGCGCGTCCCGGAGTGATTCTCTTGCTGTCTGCATTGTGTTATGTACCGGCGCAAATGCTTGCCGGGGCATGGATTCCTCAGGCAAGTCCGTCGCTGCTGTTATGTGCGCCGATGATGATTTGTAATTCGATCATTCTTTCCAGGGCAAACGATTATGCTCCCGAACATATCCTGCCGGCAACCATTGTGGACGCACTTGGCTGCACCATCGGGTTTTCCCTGGTGACCTGCCTGTTTTCTGCGATCCGCGAGCTTTTCTCTGCCGGTACCTTATGGGGCTATGCGCCGTCGAATGCGATCGTTTCCCAACCGTTTTTCGGATTCTTGATGCTCGGATTTTTTGCAGCGGCTGTCCAGGCAGTTAACCGCAGCCGCAGCCGGAAGGCAAAGCGGAAAGGAGGGCGCGTAAAATGAAGTTGTTATTTTCCCTGTTGTCGAGCGCACTTTTCGCGCTCACGGTACAAAACGTCATTTTTACAAACGGCGTCGGATTGAGCCGTGTGATGCGAGCTGCCAACCGCCCCAAAACAATGGGACGCTATGCACTGATTACGGCCATATTTACTTTGCTTTCGGCAACTGCCGAAATTTTACTGAATCCTGTATTACAGGGGAACACAACGTTGATTACATGGCGTCCTTTTCTGTTGGCAGCATGTTCCGCAGCGTTGTATCTGTTAGCGGCAGGAGAAGGGAAAAAATTACATACAAAGTACTATCGAAAAATAGAACCGGTACTGGCGCCGGCAGCGTTAAATACCGTAGTTTTATCCATTCCATACTACCAGCGGATTCTGAAAATGGGGATTTGGGAGACGATAGGGTTTTCCTTGGGGACAGGAGCAGCATTTTATCTCGCAGTGCTGATTTTGTCCGGATTTCTTCCAGCGTTTCTGGGAGATAAAGCACCTGGGGCGTTCCGAGGACTTCCGCAGATTTTTCTGTTTATCGGGATTTTCTCCATGGCATTCCTCGGATTTTCCGCATAACGATAGCAAAAGTGACTTATAAAATAGAAAATCACCCGGGACTTCTGGATTCTTCCAAAAGCTCCGGGTGATTTTTTAGGCAAGTATTTGTTCCGGTATGGGCTTTCAACGCATCCATAAGACCCTGTTATGAGACTTGTGGAACTACCGTATTTTAGGGCAGAAGGTAGCAGAACCCGGCAGGATTGTCAACGATAAAATGAACGGCTGACGCCGTCGTTGACAATCTTGTCGGGCCCTGCTAATGGTGCAAACAGGAGGGCAAAAGCAAAAAATGCTTTTGCTCTCCTAAGATAATGAGGACGGACCTGCGGTCAGCAGATCGCGCACACGTCGTGACCTCCGCCAGTCTGTCTGTGGGAAAGCTTCTAAATGCCCGCGCTTTTCTCCGGGGGCGTGTCCTTTCTCTCGGGCGGCTGCGGGGTAATTTCTCTCACCCTGCCCTGCGCCCGGGATGCGCGCCGGAGGCGCGCATGGGAGTGGAAAGCTTTCTTAAAGCGTCTGGTTTTCCACAATTTTTTCTATTCCTGTGGAAAATCAGACGCCGTCCAATCATTTAATTCCTACAATCACAGGTAATCGCTTTGATGGGTGAAAACATCCAGCATCGCTAGGATGTTTTCCGGAGGGACATCCCCTGGTACCGCATGCGTTGGTGCTGCGATGTATCCGCCATCCTTTCCCATCAGCCGCATCAGGCGTACCGTTTCCTGCTTGACTTCTTCCGGGGTCGCGTAAGGCAGCAGCCTCTGTGTGGAAATTCCTCCCCAAAAGCTCAAATCTTTTCCGTATTCCCGTTTGATCTTCTCCATATCATAGATTTCCGGCTGTACCGTTTGATAGCAATCCAGCCCAATGTCAATCAGGTCGCCGAATAATTCTCCGATATCCCCGCAGGAATGCTGAATGACAAATTTTCCATGCGATTTCGCTTTCTCATACATCCGTTTTATCCGTGGCTTGAGAAATCTCCGCCAGTGTTCCGGTCCCATAATCAGCCCTTTTTGCTGGCCCCAGTCGTCCCCGAAGTATACGCCGTCAATATCATATTCCAACGCAATATCCAGTACCTTCAAATTATATTCGCAGATCGCGTCGTATAACCCTTCCAGTTCCTCTGGACACAACAGCATCGATGCCAGGATGTTTTCCATCCCGCACAGGCTCCAGGAGCGCTCAAACATCGAAAAACCTATCCCTGCTATCGTAAACCTCCCGTTTTTTGTGGCGATAAGTTCTTCATATTCCTTCCGTAAACGCTGTTCATTCAGTTTTGGGAATTTGTAATCGTAGTCTTCCAAATCTTCAATCTGTGGATGATCTACGACCCCGATATCCTTATCTGCTCCGGACCGGTTCCAGACTACTCCAAAATCATCCTGGAAGTGCTCCGGCCGGTCGGCAAGTTCTGTTGGCCATCCGCAGTACTGAATGTAGTGGATATGTAGCCCGTAATGTTCTTCAAAGGTATCGTCGCCCAGATATGCCGCAACTTTTTCGTGTTCTTGTCCGGTGAAATCTGCATGGTAGGGGATCAAATCGCTTTCCTTGTGCATCAGGCTGTTTCTGACCCGTTCCCGTAACGTCATATTGCTCCTTCCTTTCCTGTCCCAGTCGTGGTATCATTGAAAAAAGGGGTGCTCCGGTCTTTCTGCTGTCAGTATACTTCGGAAAAGTTTTCAAAAATAGGCGGAAATGTCTGATACCCTGTAAAAACGTCCCAAAAGGTGGGATAAAAATGCAGCTTTCTCTGAATCTTGAACAACTCAGCGCATTCCTCGAAGGATTTCATTTATTAACCGGGCTTCGAATTGCTGTATTTGACGCCGCATGCCGGGAGATTTTGGCCTATCCGCCTGGACTGGAGGATTTTTGTGCGCTCATGCATGCCGACCCGGAACAGGTAAAACGGTGTGATGCGTGTGATTCCTATGCTTTTTCCACCTGCCGCAAAAGTGGGAAATTGTATGTATATCAATGCCATACAGGGCTGACAGAGGCGGTATGCCCGCTGAAAGATGACGGGATATTGATCGGATATTTGATGCTAGGGCAAGCCGCGGACGCGCCAGGAAAACAAAAGCTTCTGGAACGACTGGAAGCTTCCGGGGCCAGTACGGAAGTCAAGGAAGCGGCGCGGAAACTGGAAACGAAAAGCCGGGAAGAAATTCTGGCAGCGGTAAAAATTCTGGAAGCCTGTACATATTATGTGCTGTATCACGATCTTGTAACACGGCGGAGGGAACCTCTTGCGACAAAAATGGAGCGTTATATTGAAGGACATCTGGAAAGCGACCTGAGTGCTGCGGCGATCAGCCGGGCAATGGGGGTTAGCCGGACACAGTTATACGCCTGTGCAGGAGGGGCATTCGGGGAAGGGATTGCCGGGACAGTCCGGCGGCTTCGTCTAAAAAAAGCGTGCGAGCTGCTTGCGGGTACAGACCTGATGATCAAAGAAATCGCGGTGCGGACAGGGTTTTCAGATTATAATTATTTTACCCGAGTGTTCCGAAGAGAGATGGGGTGTTCTCCAAGAGCATACCGATTGGAACGGAGACAGCAGAAAGAAAAGGTTTCAGATTCAGGAGAATAGAAAACGGAAACAAGAAACGGAGAGCTGTTAAGCAGGAAAACAGGGATACTGTAAATACGAGTAATCCTGCCGTAGCCACGAGAAGAAAAAACAGAAAACCCGGCGCCTTTGAGTTTTCAGGATGCTTAAAGGCGCCGGGTTTTAGGACGCTTTTTGAAAATGGTTTGGCCTCTCTGTGTCCAGCAAAACTGGTACAAAGTTTTATGGCTGCGGTTATGCGGTATGCTCTTCCGGAAGAGCCATTTGCTGCCCGGCATAAATGCAGTTCGCTCATAGATTTCTTTCCAGCGGCTGCCAGAAAATGATTTTCCGCGATCAGGTAAGTCTCTGTTAAAATAATTTTTTATGGATAAGATTTTGCTGAAATTTTGAGAAGCAAATGGATTGCTGCTTGACTTTTCCAAAGGTTAGGACTATCATAATGTTGCTTGTTAAATCGTTTTAATTCTGAATTTAAGGGGGCATTTCTCTTGCGCGTCACCATTAAGGACGTTGCGAAAAAAGCAGGGCTGTCGCCGGCTACGGTTTCGCTCGCGCTGAATGGAAAAGGGGAGCGCCTGTCGCCGCGTACGGTACAGGCGGCGCTGGATGCAGCGCGGGAATTGGATTACCGGCCCGATCAGAATGCCTTGAATTTGATTACCCATCGGAGCAATGCCATCGGACTGATTCTTCCGGATATCTGCAACGCTGTTTTCGCGCGGATTGCTCATGGCGCTCAGGAACGCTGCCAGGAGGACGGGTATCATTTGATCTTGTGCAATTCGGACGGCCAGCCGCAAAAAGACGTGGAATATTGCCGGGTACTTGCGGACCGGGGGGTGGATGGGATGCTCCTGGTGCTTTCGCCGGATACCGGAGGATATGCCGCGGAATGTTCCAGAGAGATTCGGAAAGCACAGGTGCCGGTAGTGCTGATTGACCGGGAATCCCGGGAGATTGCAGCGCCGGCGGTCTGTACCGATCATGAATTGGGCGCGCTGCTTGTAGTCAGGCATCTTCTGGAACTGGGACACAGAAAAATCGGCTGTATCTCGGGACCTCCGGGAGTGCCTTCGGCGCAGCAGAGAATGCGTGGATATCGAAGGGCACTGTGGGAATATGGGATCGAGCAGGAGACTGGTCTGATGGTAGAAGGCGACTATCGGACAGAATCGGGATATTGGGCAACCGAAAGATTGCTGGAACAGGGCGTCACAGCGATTTTCGCATGCAACGACCTCATGGCATGCGGCGTCTATCGGTATGCTGTGGAACACGGGATCCAGATCCCCAAAAATTTGTCGGTAGCCGGGTTTGACGACGCTGAATTTTCGGATGTCCTGGCGGTACCGCTGACAACGGTACGGCAACCGTCATTCACACTCGGAAGGGCTGCGGCAGAACGTCTGATTGCTCAGATCCGCGGGGAAACAGTCCCGCAGGAACCGGAAGTGTTCCCTCCGGAACTGAAAATCCGTGCAAGCGCATGTCCGCCAAAATCTGTATAGCATTTCCTTTATGATAAATTACTTTTGAGATGGAGGATGGTTGAAAATGGGAAAATTGTTGAATATCGGGTCGCTGAATATTGACTATGTATACTCGGTAGACCACTTTGTAACGCCGGGGGAAACAGTCGCATCGCTGAAATATGAGGTGTTCCCGGGAGGAAAAGGTCTGAACCAATCGATCGCGATGTCGCTGGCAGGAGGAGAAGTGTTCCATGCCGGAAAAATCGGCAAAGATGGCGAATGGTTGTTGGAGGTTCTGGGAAGCCGTGGGGTAAATACCAGCTTAATTGAAGTTGGGCAGGGCAGCACTGGGCATGCTATTATCCAGGTAAATACAAAGGGGCAAAACTGCATCTTGCTGCACAAAGGGACGAACGGAGAAATTACAAAAGAATTTGCGGAAAAAGTGCTGGAAGGTTTCGGAAAAGGTGATTTGCTGGTACTGCAAAACGAGATTACAGGCATTGCAGATATCATGAATCTGGCGTATGAAAAAGGAATTGAAATTGCGTTCAATCCGTCGCCGATCGATGCAAAGATCCCGGAATATCCCATGGAAAAAGTATCTTGGTTCCTGCTGAATGAAATTGAGGGGAACCAGATCACAGGGGAAACAGAACCGGAGAAGATCACAGAAAAAATGTTGGAAAAATTCCCGAAAGCGCATATTGTTTTGACATTAGGAAAAGACGGCGTTTTGTACCGCGACGCAGAACAGAGGTACACACACGGGATTTACAAAGTAAAAGTAGAGGATACGACGGCGGCAGGGGATACGTTTACGGGATATTTCCTGGCGTGTGTATCGTCGGGAATCGATGTTCCGGAAGCGCTGCGGTTAGCGTCGGTGGCGTCGTCCATCGCGGTGTCAAGAAAGGGCGCGGCAGTTTCCATCCCGACAATGGAAGAGGTACGCAACAGCAATCTGGAGCAAGGTTGACCAGACTAAGTCTGGACGTATGCCGGGCGGCATAGCGGCAAGGAAGAAATAACTTGGGCAACCGCCCGGTTGTAACGACCTGCTCCCGGGGAATAGCGCGGGCATTTGGGTGATTCCCTGCGGATAACCGGGCAGGCAGAGCCTGCGTGCGCGTCCTGCCGACCGCAGGTCCGCCCACGCTTTTTTCTGGGGGTATGCCGTTGTTGCCGAGCGGTGGCTTAGGGGCCTTTCTGGCAACTGCCGCAAAGGTAGCAGAGCCCGACAGCCTTGTCAACGATGAAATGAACGGCTTCGCCGTCGTTGACAACCCTGCCGTGCCCTGCTGATTACGCAAACAGGAGGGCAAAAGCAAAAAATGCTTTTGTCCTCCATATATGATGAGGACGGACGGGATTGGGGGACCTGCGGCGTCATAGCTGCAAAAAAACAGATGTCCACTGCCGCAAAGCAGGATGAGTGGGAGTTTCCCAGTCAGTAGGAGGCCGGAATAATTAAAAAAAGGAGATGGAACCCTGTGAGAGAAGTGTCCGCAGCGCTGATCGTGCGCGGAAAAACATTCCTGATCTGTAAACGTCCCGCCGGGAAGAGCTGTGCCCATACCTGGGAATTCCCCGGAGGAAAACGGGAACCCGGCGAAGCCGGAGAACAGGCCCTTGTCCGCGAATGTAAGGAAGAATTGGGCGTAGTTGTCCGCGTAGAAAAGGAACTTGCCCAAACCTCTTTTGCGTATCCGGACGGAGAAATCCGTCTTACGTTGTACCGCGTTTTTTTGGTGGAAGGGGAACCTCAGCCTTTGGAGCATGAGGAACTCCGGTGGATTCTCCCGGAAAATATCCCCGAATATGAATTCAGCCCCGCGGATACCGCGTTTTTGGAGCGGCTTTCCGGGGGCAGTCTGTGAGACTGTTCGTGGCGGCACTTCTGTCGAAAGAGGTGTCGTCCGCGCTGCATGATGCTATGGGCCAGTTGGCTCACCAAAGCGTTTCGATACGTCTGACCCCTCCCGAAAACCTGCATTTGACGATGGCTTTTCTCGGGGAAACGGATGACCCGCAACATGCGGTGCGCGCTCTGGAACGTTTGGATGCAGATTCTTTCCGCCTGGAATTGCACGGGGCAGGAAGGTTTGGTGATCTGTGGTGGGCCGGGATTGTCCCAGACCCTGCGTTAATGACTTGTGCTCGAAAACTGTATCAGGTTTTGCGGGAAGAAGGATTCTTTCTGGAATCCAGAAAATTTCAGCCGCATATTACGTTGGCGCGAAAAGTTAAAACGCTTCGTCCGCCGCAAATTCGCGTGCCAAAAGCGTCTATGACCGTTCGCGCCTTATCGTTAATGAAATCTGATTTGACGGGTCCCCGTCCGGTATACAGTGAAATTTTCCGGAAAAAACTTGGTTCAGCTGCAAAACCGGTGCTGCCCGATTACCGTAATGATCGGACGTGAAAAAATCCACTTATTTGTAGAGCGGTCGGGGTTATAATAATAGATAGCCCCGCCGGAAGGATCCCAACCGTTGACCGCATCACGTGCGGCACGGTAAGCGGATTCGGCAACAGGCTCGTCGAATTGCCCGTCTACCACCGCAGTAAACGCTCCGGGCTGATAGATCACTCCGGCGAGAGTATTGGGGAATGACGGATGCTCTACTCGGTTCAGCACGACTGCGCCGACAGCTACTTGACCAGTATATGGTTCGCCGCGCGCTTCGGCAGAGATAATCCGTGCAAGCAGGTCGATATCGCTGCTGCTGTACTGACCGTTGGACTGGGATGAACCCAGAC
Organism: uncultured Clostridia bacterium; assembly: GCA_944381295.1. GTDB lineage: Bacteria > Bacillota > Clostridia > Oscillospirales > Acutalibacteraceae > CALWKP01. The sequence goes on from CALWKP010000199.1 coordinate 14,504, forward strand.
CGAGAGCGTCAAGTGTCTTGGGGCCGGCGATGCCGTCGGCGGAGAGTCCCTTGGCTTTTTGGAAACGGATGACAGCGGCTTTTGTTTTTTCGCCGTAGATACCGTCGATTTTATCGCTGAAATAACCAAGTTCGGTAAGTTTGGTTTGAATCTGCGTAACCTCCTGACCGCGCGAGCCAACTTTGGAAAGGGTCTGGACGCCTTCGGGAGCGGAACGCTGGATAATGGCGACGACAAGGATATTCACCAGGACGATAATTCCGATGCGCCAGAGATATTTATAAATTTCTTTTCGATCCTCCATGCAGGATTCCTCCTTTTGAGGTAGAGTCCCCGAAAAAGAAAAAATTATCAGGGAGGAAAAGAGGAAAAATGAGGAAATGGCTTACGGCTGCGGAAAATCGAGGGTTTTGAGGAGGAAAAAAAGGGGGTGGAAAAAAGATTTTCAAAAAAAAGTAAAAAAAATTTGAAAAAAGTGTTGACAAATGTGAAATGGTTTGGTATTATAGTCAAGCGCCCTGAGGAACGGGGCAAACACGAAAAACCGAAAAGCTCAGTGCTGATGCGGTTTTGCGTGGGATCAGGACCTTGAAAATTAAACAACGCAAGACAAAAGAAGGACCCGTAATTTTTTTGAAGAACTGTTAAAAAACAGGTACTTCCGGAAAGAGAAGTTGGACTCTAAAAACCAACAAAAAGATATGCGCAAGCGTATCGTGAGAGAGCGAACAAAAGCTCTGAGATATGATTTAAACGCTCGCAAGAGCGATTAAATACAATATTTTAGAGA
>CALWKP010000200.1 GCA_944381295.1 uncultured Clostridia bacterium
GGGTAGAATGTGCTATTGTTCCTACGGCAGTACTGTCCACACATACGATGTTTCAAAATTTTACTTGTAAAGACCTGACAGACCAGATCCAGCCGATTGCGAACCATTGGAAACAGGAAAACATCCATTTTGATGCAATTTATACAGGATATCTTGCTTCAAAGGAGCAGATTGGCGATGTCTTGGAGTTTTTTGATACTTTTAAAACCCAAGATAATCTGATTGTGGTAGACCCGGTTATGGCGGATAACGGAAAATTGTACCCGGCTTTTGATGCGGATTTTCCGGCAGAAATGGCGAAAGTATGCGCAAAGGCGGATGTGATTCTTCCGAACCTGACAGAAGCCAGTTTGTTGACAGGGGAACCTTATCGTACGGAATATGAAGAGTCTTATATTCGGAATCTGATTCAGAAGTTGGCGGAACTGGGACCGAGGTATGTGGCTTTGACTGGAGTGAGTTTTGAGGCTGGAAAACTGGGCGTGATGTATTATGACAAGGAAACCGGAGAATACGGAAGTTATTTTACAGAACATCTTCCTGCAAGTTTCCACGGTACAGGTGACGTGTTTGCTTCTACATGTGTCGGGGGGCTGATGCGAGGGAAATCTTTGGGTGAAGCGTTGGCGATGGCAGCAGATTATACAGTGGATTGTATTCGTTTGACATTGGAAAGTCCAGACTCCAAGTGGTATGGCGTGGAATTTGAAAAAGCTTTGCCGGGATTGGTCAAACGGTTGGGATAAAAGAAGAGAGAAGGATTCCTGAAATTTGCCAAGTCTGATACTGGATGTTTTCACAGTGCAAATGAAATCTCATGAGAGAGAGACTGTATTCAGGAATGAAGGAATCGATAACAAAAACCTATCATCCGCTATTACAAATAAGTATTTGCTATTTTGTTATTTGAGTGCTACACTGGATTCATAATAGGAAAAAGCAAATCAGAGAAGCCGGTTAAAACGATATGGAAGGATAGGACCATTTAGCCAGCTGTTTTGTAGATAGGAGGATCTTTATGAAGGTTTTGGAAAATCGGGTTTTTGATGAAGAGCGGGCTCTTTATGGGGAAAGTGAATTGCTGGTACGAAACTGCCGTTTTGATGGGCCTGCTGACGGAGAAAGTGCATTCAAAGAAAGTTCCGAAATACAGGTAGAGCATTGTTTTTTCAATTTACGGTATCCGTTTTGGCATGACCATGAAGTAACGATCAGTGGGTCAGAGATGACGGAACTTTGCCGGGCGGCTTTGTGGTATACAGATCATGTGACAATCGTGGATACGAAATTGCATGGGATCAAGGCTCTGCGGGAATGCAAACAAGTCGTGATGAAACGATGCGATATCATTTCTCCTGAATTTGGTTGGTCAGTATCTGGATTGGAGATGGAGGATTGCCGTGCAGAAAGTGAATATTTTCTGTTGCGTTCGGAAGGGCTGAAATTTTTGCGGACAGAATTGAAAGGGAAATATTCTTTTCAGTATATTCAGGACGCAGCATTTGATAATTGCCGGTTTGATACCAAAGATGCGTTTTGGCATGCGAAAAATGTGACGGTCAGGAACAGTGTCGTCAAAGGAGAATATTTGGGATGGTATTCTGATGGTTTGACGTTGGATCATTGTAAAATCATCGGAACACAGCCGTTATGTTATTGCAAGAATTTACATTTGATTGATTGTGAAATGGAAGACGCAGATCTTTGCTTTGAAAAATCGGAAGTAACTGCTACGGTAACAACACCAGTCATTAGCATTAAAAATCCGGCAGCAGGATGTATTACCGCTCCCGCGGTTGGAACGATCCTGATGGATGATCCTAAGGCAAAAGGAAAGGTAGTCATTCAGGGAAACGATTCCAAAATCCATGAAAAAGCATGCTGAATAGTCCCTACTATAAAAGTGTTTTGGAATATAAAATCAAAAGAAATAAGCTGTCTGGCAGCCGACTTTTTTCAAAAGTCTCGGTACCCAGGCAGCTTGTTTTATAGTGAGAAAATGGAACAGAAAACCTAAAATGTTTCCCCTAACAGAGAGAATTTCAGAAAAACCTTTGTTTTGAGGCAAGTGATAGAAATTACCAGAAAAGCAGGGATTTTACAAGGCAAAGAATCTGGAAAAGGATATGATAAAGAAAAAACTGGGGAAAGGTGTGGAGCACGATGAGGTTAGGAATAGGGATTGATACGGGAGGGACCTATACTGATGCGGTTGTATATGATTTTGATAAAAAAACCGTTTTGGCGAAGTCCAAAGCCCTTACGACAAAAAAAGACCTTTCCATAGGAATTCTGAATGCATTGGATAAGCTTCCTGGCGGATATTTTCCCGAGGTAAAAACGGTAGCTCTCTCTACAACTTTGGCGACCAATGCCTGTGTGGAAAATAAAGGCGGCAGAGCGAAACTGGTGTGTATGGGATTATACCGGGACGTTGTGGCAGAATTGGGAAAAAATTACGGATTGCCAGAAAGTGGAGAAATCTTTTTTTACGATACACAAGCCTCTTTTTCCGGAGAAATCTTGGCAGAGCCGGATTGGGATGAATTTCTTAAACAAAGTGAGAAATATCTGGAGGATGCGGCGTCCATCGGTGTGGTTGAGATTTATGCCATGAATAATGGCGCAGTCCTGGAGAAGAAGGCAAAACAGTTGCTGACAGAAAAGTATCAGGTCGATGTGATTTGCTCAAGTGAATTGTTTTCCGATTTGAACTCTCTGCAAAGGGGAGCCAGTACTTTACTGAATGCAAAATTGATCCCTATTATCCGGAATTTTATTGATGCAATTCATAAAGCGCTACGAGATCGGAAGATCGACGCAAATATCGTGATTATGCGGAGCGATTCCAGCTTGATGAGTGAAGAATTTACCAGGGCCAGAGCAGTAGAAACATTAGTATGTGGTCCGGCGGCGAGCGTTATGGGAGGATTGACGCTGACAGGAGAAAAAGACGGAATTATTGTGGATATGGGCGGAACAACTACGGATATCGCCCTGGTGCGGGATAGTATTCCAGTACAGGCGAAAAATGGCATCCGGATCGGGAACTGGAAAACCTATGTGAGAGGACTGGCGATCGATACATTTGGCCTGGGCGGAGATACTGCGGTCCGGCATACCAAGGAGAACGAATTGCAGTTGGAAACGCAGCGAGTAATCCCACTGTGTGTTCTGGCATCCCATCATCCGGAAGTAAAAGAGAAGCTAAAAGTCCTGGCAGAACAAGGGAAGGCCCACACAAAATTGCTTCACGAATTTTTTGTGCTGGTCAACGATATTTCCCATGGAAAAGGATATACCCAGAGGGAAAAAGACTTTTGTACTGCCCTGAAAGGAGGACCATTGAGCTATGCAGAAGCGGCTGCAGCAATAGGATGTGATGTGTATACCTTAGATATGAAGCGGTTAGAAGAGGAAGGCGTAGTGATGCGCAGCGGCTTGACCGCCACAGATATCATGCATATTTGTGGGAATTTTACAGGGTATGACCGGGAAGCCGCATGTTATGGAGCGGATTTTGTCGCGCGGTGTACGGGTAGAACCAGGGAAGAGCTTTGCCGGGATGTCTATGATCTGATTAAGGAACGGATGTATACGAATATTGTCAGGATACTGCTAAAGCACGAATATGATCGCTATGATAAAGAAAGTTTTGAAGGCGATCTGGACTTCCTGATCCGGGAAAGTTATCGTCGTGCGTCACGAGGATCGTCGGACTTACCGGGATTTGTAGGATTCCGTTTTGATGCGATTCCTCCTCTCATCGGAATTGGAGCTCCGGTACATGTTTTTCTTCCGGATGTGGCGCGGTACTTAGGTACAAAATGCCTGATTCCGGAAAATGCAGAGGTTGCCAATGCAGTAGGCGCTCTAACAGGGAAGATTGTAGTATCAGAAGAAGTGCAGATACGGCAGAAGAAAGAAGACGACGGACCAGAAGGGTATTGGATCTATTTGAGAGACGGACGTCTCAGCGCAGACGAAAAGGAAGAAGCTATCCAGCTTGCGCGTCAAGGATGTGAAGAATATGTAAGGAAGGAAGCCAGTCGGAGAGGCGCTGTTGGAGAAATTAAGATTAAGTGCAGAGTATGGGATCATAATGCGATGACCAGGAACGGTGCAAGCATTGAACTTGGTACCATTGTAAAATGTACAGCAGTGGGGTCTTTTGCCTGAGAAAGAAACAAAGGAGTGAAGACGATAGCTGTACTGTAATTCTGTTCCGTGTAAGAAAGCTATCAGCTACAAAAGAGAAAGATACTAAGAAAGGCCGCTGCATCCAAATAGGATGGGCGGCCTCTCTTCATAAAGAGAAAAATACTTCCTAATTTCAAAATCAAAAAATTACTCATCGGCTAAAGTGTTTTTTGGCAATTTCCAGGGCAGTCGGAGTTGTAGCAATCCCGCCAAGAGAAGTCTCCCGAAGTTGATAGGGCAACTGTCTTCCAACCTGATACATAGCTTCTACAACTTCATCAAATGGAATCGTGCTGGTGATCCCGGCGATCGCCATATCGGAAGATACTACGGCGTTTGCTGCCTGCGAAGCATTTCGTTTCGCACAGGGAACTTCTACCATTCCTGCGACAGGGTCGCAAATCAATCCCATGATGTTTTTTAAAGCAATGGCAGCAGAGTCAAAAATCATTTCCGGTGTTCCGCCGCGCAATTCCGTCAAAGCGCCGGCGGCCATTGCAGCAGCGGCGCCACATTCGGCCTGACATCCACCTTCCGCGCCTGAAATTGTCGCTTGCTTTACTATGATCGCACCAATGCCCGAAGCTGTCAGCAGAGCTTCTGTAATCTGACGATCGGTGAGTCCCATGCGTTCTTGCGTTGTGAGCATCACAGCGGGAAGGATCCCGCAAGCACCTGCCGTGGGACATGCACAGATTTTCCCCATCGACGCGTTAACCTCTGAGCAGGAAATTGCACGTGCTAAAATTTTAGATAAATAATCCCCAGAGAAAGCCTGATCCCGAGCACGATCCATTTTTTGCGCGTCGCCTTTGATCATCATCCCAACCGTGTCCATGGGATGTGCGATTGCGCTTTCCGAAGCGGATTTCATAACAGCGTAGTATTCCAGCAATTCTTCAAAAATCGCGTCTTCAGATTTTTCACTGAGTTCCATTTCGTTTTCCAGTACGATCCGGAATACCGGCAGGGAACGTTCTTTTGATAACCGGATAATATCCGCAGCATTGTCATACATGGTCTGATCCCCCTCGTGTTACTTCAAGAATCCTGACGTCAAGCACATTGGTCAGAGATAACAGACTTTTTTCCACACTGGGGCCAATCAGGGAATCCGTCTCAATGACAGTAGTAGCTATCCCACCTTTTGCAGTACGGCTCAATACCATCGTGCCGATATTGATGTCATTGTCGGCAAGAACTGCGGCAATATCGCTGACGACACCCTTTTTGTCGTTTTGCCGAATAATCAAAGTAGGATTATTCCCGGATACACAAACTTCAAAGGAATCGATTCTGGTAATTTCAATGTTTCCGCCGCCTATGGAAGAGCCGGTCACATCGCACAGTTTTTTGCCATTACGGAAAAATTCGATCATAACAGTATTTTCGTGAACATTATCTAACTGAATATGGCGGAATTCTATTTGAAGTCCAGCCTTTTCTGCATAAAAAAAGGCGTCACGGATGCGCTCGTCAGACGGGGGAAAACCGAGTACGCCGGCAGTAAGAGCTTTATCGGTACCATGTCCGCGGTAGGTTTCGGAAAAAGAGCCATGCAAATGAAAAATAACGTGGTCGAATCCTTTTCCGGCGATAGATGCAGCAATATTGCCGATCTTGACGGCGCCGGCGGTATGCGAACTAGAAGGTCCTATCATGATAGGACCGAGCACTTCAAAAATACTTCTATCCAGGTTGTCCAACTCCTATCTTTGCTGCCTAAAAGACGTATTGTGATGAAAAATCCTGTTCTCATTGTACTCAGCTTTGGAAGGAAAGTCAATGGATTCTGCGAGCCTGCTACGGCGGCCCCAACTTTCCGGAAGCGTTCCGCTTCCGGAAAACCGCGCAGAAGCGCGGAGAGGGATTCCCTTTTCGGGAATCCCTCGTTGGGGCCGCCTTGTCAGCTGCATTATTATCGGCTGACGATCCGGTAATACGTTTTTGCAGTAATCAGATAGACCAGAGAATAGATCAGGATAAACCCAAATAAAGTTGCCACAGTGCAGAATAAAGTCAGCCAGGAATTGTCGAGGTTAAATAGAAGCAGCAAAATGGATACCAGGCGGAAATTCATCGCAACATGGATGGCAGATACGAGTAACGGAAGGAAAAATACCATCAATACCTGGCTGTTAATGGACTGACGGATCTGTTTTTTATCGAGCCCAACTTTCTGCATGATTTGGAACCGTTCCCGATCCTCATATCCTTCAGAAAGCTGTTTGTAGTAAATAATCAGCACAGCTGCCATGGTAAATAATAATCCAAGGAATACCCCGAGAAAGAAGAATCCCCCGTTCATGGCATAAGAATCTTTTGCCTTGCTGGCGCGGTCGTTCATGACATAAGAGCGGTATTCCCCAACGTTTCCGATCGTTGAGCTTGCATCTTGGGCAAAAGCAATGATTTGGTCAGCTTCCGCGTCAATGTCAAAGTATCCGGACCAGTTGACGAGAGAATAGGATTCCGGATAAGCCTTTTTTTGCAGGAGAAACAGTTGCTTGAGAATGTCATCATTCGGAACCACTAAAAGCGCATGACTGACCAAAAAAGAATCTTGCGTAATATTTTCTGGAATAGCGGGGAGTTCTTGTAGAGAAAAGGACAACGCGCTTTCCTGACTTTCCTGGTCAATATAAAAATCAAGCGATGCCCCGGTATCGTTTCCTGGGAAATAGAAATAGGCTTGCCCTGGCTGTAAGGCAGGTGCAGCACCGGTCTGCTCGCAGTACGACTGTTCCGGAATGATCTTGAGTTCCAGGTAAGAGACGTCGGTATAATTATATCGGAGCATGCGCAATTCTCCGTCATGATAGGTTGCGGAAAAGGATAAGGAGGTAACGCTTCCTTGAGGGGTGTAAGAATATCCTTCTTCTTCCATTCTCTGTTCAATGGCAGTCACCATGTCATCGGGACGGAACGGGTTCTTGAGGGCCGGGTCAAAACGCACCTCGGCCACCAGATCGAAAGGAGAATAGGCGTCGAGGATGTCCTCTGTGCCGAGGAAGAGCGCAAGGGTCCCGGAAACCATCACCAGCACCATTGTGGAGAGAATACAGATATTGGCTAAGCCCACAGCGTTTCGTTTCATACGATAAAGCATACCGGAAACACCGATGAAATGGCTGGTTTGATAATAGAATTTCCGGTTTTTGCGCAGAAGTTTGAGAACTGTAATGCTGACAGCGGTAAACAGACAGTAGGTGCCGAGAATCACGAATAATACCGCGACAAAGTAAAAGGTGAAAGCTTCCATAACAGAACGGGCGGTCAGTGCAAAGGTGTAACCTCCGCCGAGAAAGAGGATTCCGATAATGGTGAGAAACCAACGGGTTTTCGGCTCTTTTTCACCGGACATCCCTTCCTGTAAAAGCTGGATGGGATTTGCAGTATGGATACGCCGCAAGTTATACAGTAGATTTAGAAAGAGAATGAAAACAAAAATGAGGATGGTCAGTAAGACAGCATTAAGATGTATTTCTGAAGTGTAGTAAAAGTCAAAGTCCATGATGTAAAAGAGGGACATTGTGACCAGTTTCTTAAATAACATCCCGGCAATTAGCCCGCCGCCGATTCCCGCAAGGGAGATGTAGAGGGTTTCAAAACCGAGGACTCCTGCAATATGGCGTTTCCCCATGCCGAGAATATTGTAAAGGGCAATCTCCTTTTTACGGCGTTTCATGAGAAAGCTGTTGGTATAAAAAAGAAAAATCACAGAAAATACAGTTACGACAAAAATACCGATGCTGACGAATGTCTGTAAATAAACATAGCGTAGGGAATCGGGAAGATTTTGTTCTGCTTGCAGCGCGCAAAGAATATAGAGTGCAGCAGAAGTACCAATGATCGTCAGTAAATAGGGAAAATAAAATTTTCGGTTTTTCAGAATGTTTTGAGCGGCCAGTCGCGGATACAGGAACTCATTCATAGCAGTTACCTCCGGTAGCAAGAAGGGTTAGCGTATCGGAGATTTTTTGATAAAGCTGTTGGTCAGTTGCTTCCCCACGATAGATCTGATGGAATACCTCGCCGTCCTTGATGAACATGACCCGGCCTGCGCGGCTGGCGGCGTTGACAGAGTGGGTGACCATCAGGATTGTCTGGCCGTCGCGGTTGATGTCGCGGAACATCCGGAGCAGACTGTCGGAAGAGCGGGAATCCAGAGCGCCGGTCGGCTCGTCGGCAAGAATGATCTGAGGACTGGTAATCAATGCCCGGGCTACAGCAGCGCGTTGCTTTTGTCCTCCGGAGACTTCATAAGGATATTTTTTAAGGATATCGATGATCTCGAGTTTTCCGGCGATTGGGATGAGTTTCCGATCCATTTCTGCATATGTTTTTCCGGATAACACAAGAGGGAGGAAAATGTTGTCCTGGATGGAGAAGGTATCCAGCAGAT
>CALWKP010000201.1 GCA_944381295.1 uncultured Clostridia bacterium
GGAGTTGGCCATACTCGCGAACGAATCGACGTTATGTGCAACGAATTTTTAAAAATTCGTGATCTAAGTACTTAAAAAATAGTTATAGTTAAATAGTATTTTTAAAACATAGTCTCCAACTATCTTATTGTTAAATAAAGTCCATTTTGAAGGCATCTAAAACTACAAAGACCTGTCGCAAAATTTACAGTTCTGCAACAGGTCCCATTACAACACAATCATCAAGATTATCTTTGCGCAAAATTTTCTATTCGGTCTACATTTTAATTTTTCACCTTTTCCTCTTGGATTTTTAGATATCTTCAAGCCATTAAAATTTTACTTGCCTTTCGAATTCAAGTTTCTCAAATAATAGGAATCCCCCTCTTGCTCTATGTTCTTCCAAGGCAAGAGGGGGATTCTACTATCTCGGTTCTTCTTATTTATTTTGCGTTAACAACTTGACCAACACAGCTTTCTGTGCATGGAGGCGGTTTTCTGCTTCGTCAAAAATCTCCGCCGCATGGGCTTCCAGCACCTGTTCGGAAATTTCTTCTCCACGGTGTGCCGGCAGGCAATGCTGCACAATGACATCTGGTTTGGCCAGCGACAAGAGGGATTGGTTCACCTGATAGGCAGAGAAAATTTCTTTCCGCGCATCCAACTCCGCTTCCTGTCCCATAGACACCCATACATCCGTAGCTACTACATCTGCATCTTTGACCGCTTCTTCCGGGGAATGTGTCAACAGAAAATTCGCATGACTTTTGGCAAATTCCAGCACCTGAGGCGCTGGTTCATATCCCGCCGGACAGGCGGCTGCAACCTTCATTCCCATTTTCAGACAGCCTACAATCGTGGAATTCATCATGTTATGACCGTCGCCGATAAAGCAGGCTTTTAAGCCCTCTAAACTACCTTTATACTCGCGCACTGTCATTAAGTCTGCCAGCACCTGGCATGGATGCGCTAAATCGGTCAATCCATTGATCACCGGTACATCGCTGTATTCCGCCAGGATTTCAGCTTCCTTCTGATCACAGGCACGAATCATGATCCCATCCAGATAACGCGACAATACCCGTGCAGTATCTTTGGCGGGCTCTCCGCGGACACTCTGTAAATCTTTCGACGAAAGAAAAATTGCCAATCCGCCAAGTTGATACATTCCTACTTCAAAAGAGACCCTTGTTCTGGTCGATTCCTTTTCAAAGACCAATCCCAAGGTCTTTCCTTTTAAATGGGGATGTTCAATCCCATGCTTCTGTTCATATTTTAACTGGTCTGCGAGGTTCAGGACTTCTGTAATTTCTTCTGTTGTTAAGTCCATCAGCTTTAATAAGTGCTTCATTCCATCCCCTCCAGAACCTTCTGCAATATCGTGATCCCTTCATCAATCTCTTCTTCGGTAATCACCAACGGCGGCAGGAACCGCAAAACATCTTTTGCCGTCAGCACCAAAAGACCGCTTTCTACACAAGCTGCCGCAACTTCTTTCGCGGTCCCTTTTTTCAACGCAGCTCCTAACATCAAGCCCATGCCACGAACTTGTGTAATGCTTGAAAGTTTTGAAAGGCTGCTGCATAGGTATTCGCCTTTTTTCCTTACCTCTTCCAGGAAGCCTTCCTTGCTCACACGCTGCAAAACCTCCAGTGCACCTGCACATACCACAGGATTTCCTCCAAACGTAGAGCCGTGCATTCCAGCTCCCATCACTGCGCCTAGTTTTTCCGTACACAGACATGCCCCAATCGGCAAGCCGCCACCAAGTCCCTTGGCGCTTGTAAGTACATCTGGGCGCACACCGTAGTTCATGAAACAATACAGCGCACCCGTCCGTCCCACTCCGGTCTGGACTTCGTCAGCCATCAGCAGGATATCCCGCTCTGCACACACCTCAGCCAATTCTTTCACAAAATCCTGTTCCAGCGGCCGGACGCCGCCTTCTCCCTGGATAAATTCAATCATGATTGCGCAGGTGCGGTCTGTCAGCTTCGCTTTTACATCCTTAATATCGTTTGCCACCGCATAGGTAAAGCCTTCTGTCAAAGGGGTAAATGTTTGATGGAATACATCCTGCCCGGTTGCGGCAAGTGTTGTCACGGTACGGCCATGGAACGAATTTTGCAGCGTCATGATCTCACTGCGCTCTTTCCCATACTTGTCTGCGCTGTATTTGCGCGCTAACTTGATGGCACATTCATTCGCTTCCGCGCCTGAATTCCCGAAAAACACTTTACTGTATCCAGTCAAATGGCACAACGTTTCCGCAAGCTTTGTCTGCACAGGATTATAATACAAATTCGAAATATGCTGTAAACGGGCTGCCTGCTCAGCGACTGCTTTTGCCCATCCTTCATCACAGTATCCCAACGCATTGACACCAATACCACTGGTAAAGTCAATATATTTTTTGCCGTCCACATCATATGCGACGGTGCCTTTCCCAGTTTCCAGAGCTACCCGAAAGCGTCCATAAGTCGGCATTATATTTTCCTGTTCCTGCTGCTTTATCGCTTCAAAATTCATGCTTTTCTCCCCCTTCTCGGCTTCCCCGGCTATCCTTTTCAGCGTCTCTTTCTTCCAGTCTCCACTGGTAGCGCGCCATATCTACATATCCGTCCGTAACCTCTACCTGTTCTTTTTCCAGAAGCTCCTGCTGCACTCCTGGACCGCCAAACGCAAATCCTGGAGCCAGTCGGCCTTCCCGGTTGACTACCCGGTGGCACGGGATCACCCCCGGAAGCGGATTCCGATGGAGCGCATACCCCACAGCGCGGGAAGCGCGCGGATTTCCCGCCAATAACGCAATTTGCCCATAAGACGCTACTTTCCCACAAGGAATGTGCTGAACTGCGTCATAAACTTTCTCGGTAAAGCTTTTATTTTCTTCTAATTTCATAGTAACTTTATTTTTATTAGAAACATCTATTGAAAAGATCTGCTCTATAAAATTTGCTTAATAGAACATCGTCCCGATGCCCTCGTCAGAGAAGAGTTCCACCAAGATCGAATGCGGCATTCTACCGTCAATAATGTGCGCACGTCCCACGCCGCGCCGTACTGCTTCTACACAGCAATTGATCTTCGGAATCATCCCTCCGCTGATAATCCCCTGCCGCTGCAACTTGGGGACTTCGCTGACATTCACCACCGGAATCAAAGTTTCCTCGTCATCCTTATCCCGCAGCAAACCACGGATATCCGTCATCAAAATCAATTTTAACGCACCCAGTTCCGCTGCAATCCTGGCCGCAGCAACATCTGCGTTAATATTATACACCTTTCCGTCATACCCGGAACCCACTGTCGCAATAATCGGCAGATAGCCATCTTTGGTGGCGTTTTCGATGATCGCGGTATTAACTTCCGTGATCTCCCCAACATACCCCAGGTCTTCTCCCGAAATCATCTTCTGCGCCCGGATCATATCGCCATCCAGTCCACAAAGTCCGATTGCCTTTCCGTTATGCCGCTCCAAAAGCTGTACCAGATCTTTATTTACCTTTCCGGCAAGCACCATCTGCACAATATCGATGGTTTCCTCATCAGTGTAGCGCATCCCGTTGATAAATTTGCTTTCCTTGCCGATTTTTTTCAGCATCCCACTGATTTCCGGGCCGCCCCCATGCACCAGGACAACATTGATCCCGACAAGCTGCATCAGCACTAAATCGCTCATGACCGCGTCTTTCAGATCTTCATTAATCATCGCATTTCCGCCGTATTTTACTACAACGGTTTTTCCCGCGTATTTCTGAATATACGGAAGGGCTTGCACCAGGATTTCTGCCCGGTCATTATTTGATATTTTCATAAAGCCCTCCTATCAAGTCCTGTAATCTCCGTTAATTTTTACGTAATCATAAGTCAGGTCACAGCCGTAAGCCTCCGCATACGCACTGCCTGCGTTCATATTGATTTCAATATCAATTTCGTCTTCCAACAGGATTTCTTTTGCAACAGATTCGTCAAAAGCAATCCCGGCTCCGTTTTTGCACACATCTACAACGCCTTTTCCTGAACGGAACGAAACGTCCACTTTATTCACATCTGCGGGAATTCCTGCATACCCAATCGCACAAAGCACCCTGCCCCAGTTCGCATCGGCACCGAACATTGCCGCTTTTAACAAGCTGGAACAAACAACACTCTTCGCAATCTGCTTCGCACCGTCAACAGTCTCCGCACCGCTTACCTTACAGACAAGCAACTTCGACGCGCCTTCTCCGTCCTTTGCGATCTTTCTGGCAAGGCTGATACTCATTTCTTTCAAGGCTGCCGTAAATGCTTCATAATCGGCATTTTTCTCCGTGATTTCCGGATTGCCTGCCATCCCGGAAGCCAGGATGGACACCATATCATTCGTAGAAGTATCGCCATCTACGCTTACCATATTAAAGCTATCGGCTACTGCCGCATGCAGTGCCTCATTAAGCATTGGAGCACTGATTTCCGCATCTGTGGTGAGGAAGCACAACATGGTTGCCATATTGGGATGAATCATTCCCGAGCCCTTTGCAATTCCGCCGATACGCACCGTTTTTCCGCCGAGCTGCAATTCTACTGCGACCTCTTTCAAAGCAAGGTCCGTCGTCATAATCGCACGG
>CALWKP010000202.1 GCA_944381295.1 uncultured Clostridia bacterium
AATAACATCCATACAGGAAATTTGGCACGCTATTCTCTGCAATCGTGATTTCCGGTATCATTCCCTGATACATTTTCAAAAGAGCTCCCGGCGAATGCTCTATCACGTCCCGCAGACGGGTCTGCAAAAATGTAGCGTCTACCAATCCTGCTACATTCACTGCAACAGCTCCAATTCCCACCGGGGCTGCCGTTTTTATTAGCCGTCTGCGTGCTTTCGCTTTCGGCTGAGCAGGAGGCGACCCTGCCAGTTCTTCTTCCGTGATCCCGTCCCCTTTCCGGATATGGCGGCTCAGTAAAATCAGGAATCCAAGCAACGAACCTACCGCTACTCCCGTCATCGCTCCTGCCGCCGCAAATGGCATCGCCAAGCTGTGGGCATATTCTTCCGATGGAGCGGTTGCCCCAAAAACAGTCCCGGTACGACTATATTCCTCCATCGCGACAGATACGACCCATTTGGCAACACTTAATCCAATCACCAGTTTGCAGACCGCTTCTGTGATCTCTGAAATCGCCGTCGGGTACATGTTTCGCAGCCCTTCATAATATCCACGGTAAATCCCTGTAAAGCAGCTGAACAGGATTGCCGGCGCAAGGACCAGCATTCCCGGCAATGCTTTCGGACTTCCGATCATCCTGACATAAAACGGCGCGCCGAATACCATAAGCAAAAAACCTGCGATTCCCGCTACGACAAACACCGGTATCGAAACCGCATGATACCTCCGGATATCCCGAAATTTTCCCAAAGCATAGCTTTCCGCTGTCAGCCGCGATACTGCAATAGGAAGTCCCGCTGTGGCTAAACTGTAAAGCGGACTGTATACCATGTACGCAGTATTATAATACCCCATCCCATCCTCGGTTATCACCCAAGTCAACGGGACCTTAAACAAAGCGCCGATAATTTTTACTGCAATAATTCCAACTGTCAGGATCAGCGCTCCATGCAGGAAACTTTGTTTCCCTCCCCCTTTTTTCTTTTTCACGCCAACACACCCGTTCTTTTCGATTTGATTCCCCTCCATATATATTTTGGGATAGCTTCGGATATGTCGGCCCTGGCAGGAAAACAGGCGGCAAGACTTGATGTCCCGCCGCCTGTAACTCTTCTTCATTCTTCTGTTGTTCCGCTCTCCTGAGCAGGTTCCACTTCGGTTTCTTCCTCTGGTTGTGCTTCTTCCTCCGGCTCCTCTGTTGCCAGCCGGGTTCCGCAATGGTTGCAATACAGGGCGTCAATCGGATTTTCTGACCCGCAATTTTTACATAACGTCTTATTCCGCAACGCCGTAAGCTGCTGATGGATCGCGTCCAGCTGTTCGTACAAATCATTAATCGATTCTACGTTTTCTTTCACCATCTCCGACGCGTCCGTACCATTCTTTTCCGCGTTGTAAACAATTCTTCCCAAATTCTCAAAGCGTTTCCCGATCTCATTATTCAAATCTGCTGCGCTGATTTTCAATTTGGAGCTATCTACCAACTGGCCTGCTTTTTTTCCTACTGCATTGGCCGCAGTTTTCGCATTGACAACAACATCTTCTAAAATGCTCATATTAAAACACTCCCTTTATTTGAAATAGTCCGCCTGCACAGCGGCTGAAACCACCTGAATTATCATGAAACAGCTTCCTTTAAATTATACCTCTTTCCCTTTGGAAAAGCAATACGAAGGGCTTCCTTCTCAACCGCATTTATTCATAGATCCCTCCGCCTACAAATTCCCTTAGTATGGAATTTTGTGGGATAATCTCCTCCGGAAGCGGTTCAAAACGACGTAAATTTTCAATCAATTTCGCTATTTCCGGCTTTCCTTCCCGGATTTCCTCCAGCAAAGGAATCGCTTTATGCCGCAACACACACGGTTCATAAATATGCACAGAGTTTATCGTCATATCGCTTGCCCTGCTGTACGGCCGGATATACTTGTTTTCTCCCGCCATGACTACCGGCCACATCTTGCAGGTCCGCTCCGGGGCGGTGTTCCGGAACTCCCGGTCCCTTACCAGTCTCCGGATAAACCGGACATGCTCTGCGGAAATCACAATCCCATCATTGTCCTTTATATGCTGTTTGACGCTCACATATGTCTTAAATACAGTCTCCTTCTCAAATCTACCGCAGATTCTCGGATTCAGCGCATGGATTCCCTCTACAATGGCAATACCACCCTGTGGCATTTCGATATGATGTGTGTAAGGAGCCGGCTGGCGGGTATTAAAATCAAACACCGGAATATCGCACTCGTTTGTCTCTATAAACGCTCTCAACGAGCTTTCCAGCTGTTCCAAGTTCAATGCATCCACAGATTCGTAATCGTGCATCCCGTTTTCCAACACTGGTGCCTGGTTTTCCCCACGGTAAAAATTGTCCAGCGAGATCAATACCGTATCAATCCCACGGCTGTTCAGGTAATCTGACAGCAGATGCGCCGTTGTTGTTTTCCCGCTTCCCGAAGGTCCGGACAGCATCAAAAGACGGCAGTTTTCCCGGTATTTCCGCACGTTTTCCGCCACCATGCGCAGCTGACTATGGTAGGATTCTTCGATCTGAGAAACCATTGTTTCCGGATCTTCCCGCACACCTTCGTTGATCTGCTCCATATGGTTGACATACTTCAAATAACTATTTGCAAAATTGTTCATAAAACTCCTTCACCTGGCCTTTTCTGGCAATCATCTCGTCAAAACGGTCCACATATTCATAGGGGAATTTGAAGTTAAAAATACGTTTTAAATGATCTTTTCCCGGCTCTTTTGCCTTCGTTACCGCACCAGCCCCACATGCCAGGATTGTATGCGTCTCATCCATAATAAATACATTGTAAATACTTTCTTTTCCAGGTTTTGCCCATCCGGTATTCTCCAGATTTCCCACCATTCGGCTTTGCCGGTACAAATAATACGGCAAATATCCCGCCTCTGACAAGCTGCTGTCTGCAAAATCCAGCATGCGATCCGCAGTTTCTGCATCGCTTCCGAAACGCCCTCCAGATTGCCGGATCCCCGACGACCGTTTCAGCGATAAGGAGTGGACCGTCACGCTCTCCGGCGAAAGCTCCAGGATTTTCCTCAACGTTCCCTGAAAACTTTCCAGGGTATCCTTCGGCAGGCCCACGATCAGGTCCATGTTGATGTTCCTGATCCCGACTTTCTTTGCCAGGTCGTAAGCCTCCAAAACCTGGGCCGCCGTATGTTTTCTTCCAATTGCTTCCAGTACTTCATCGTTCAGCGTCTGAGGATTGATACTGATACGGTCTGCGCCGTGCTCCAGAATCGCACGGAGTTTTTCTTCCGTAATGGTATCCGGGCGTCCGGCCTCTACTGTGAACTCCCGGCAAGTCCTGAGGTCAAAATGATTCCGTACTGCATCCATGACAGTCCCTAACTGTTC
>CALWKP010000203.1 GCA_944381295.1 uncultured Clostridia bacterium
GATCGTCTTTTTTTAAAAATAACCTTCCGATCTCGCAGCAAGCCTCTGCACGCGGTTCCCCATAGAAAAAGCTTCGGAACAGGCTCTGCATCGCTGCATTGTCATTTCCCTGCTGTTCCTGGCACAGCGCTAAATCCCGACAGCATTCGATACAGTTTTCACTCCACGCATTCTCATCCTGCAAAAAAGTTTCAAACATTTTCTGTGCTTCCAGGTATCTCCCATGAAAATATAATTCTCTTCCGTAATAATATTTCTCTCGTGCTCCTAACAGCTTTCCTTTTGCGATCATCGTTTCAAAAATACGCAGATTACGGTCAGGATCTCCGGGTTTTTCCTTCCGATGTGTCACCGCCGCTGTGCAGTACTGGACATCTCCCCAGGTCTCTATCGCCTCATGTACTGTGCCACACCACCGGTATGCTTTTTCCCGACGAAAAAATCGTTCCCGGTAATAACTCATGGTTACGTTCCCCTGGCTATCAAACGCCACATGATATGGCAACATCACGACATCTGCTTTGTAAAAATCGTCCTGCTTCCATTGCCGCAGTATTTCACGGTCCGCTTCTAAAAGTACATCATCTGCATCCAGCCACATCAGATAATCTTGGGTCCCATAGGAAAAAGATTGATTTCGCGCTGCGGAAAAATCGTCTTCCCATGGAAAATCGTAAACTTTTGCTGTGTATTGGGAAGCGATCTCTTTTGTGCGGTCTGTAGAACCTGTGTCTACAATCACAATCTCATCCGCTATCCCTTGTACGCTTTCCAGGCATCGCGCCAGGACTTCTTCTTCATTCTTGACGATCATGCACAAGCTAACAGTACTCATCAGCGGCCCTCCTGGAAAATCTCTTTTACCAGCAGTATATGCCCCAACTCTTTTTTCGCTGCCTGTCCTTTTCCCGTCAGCCATCTGCCCTTGTTATTCTCAGGTTCTTATGTTACCATAAGATTATCTCTTTGCCTGTATTCGATTTTATCTTTTGGGAATACTGTCTCTATTACGACGAAGGAGTTGTGCCCATGTTTGATTATCTGATCGTAGGCGCCGGTCTCTATGGAGCCGTTTTTGCATATGAAGCCAAAAAAGCCGGAAAGACTTGTCTTGTGTTGGAAAAAAGGTCCCAAATCGGCGGCAACTGTTATACCGAAGATTCCCATGGGATTCAGGTTCATCAATACGGTGCCCATATTTTTCATACTTCTGACCCAACCATCTGGAATTATGTTCAGCAATTTGCTGAATTCAACCATTATATCAATTCCCCTATCGCGAACTATCACGGGGAAATTTACAATATGCCGTTTAATATGAACACCTTCAGTAAAATGTGGGGAATTCGTACGCCAGCGGAAGCCAAAGCCATCATCAAACATCAATGCAGCGAGATATCCGGGGAGCCTAAAAATTTGGAAGAACAAGCAATCCATCTTGTAGGCCGGGATGTCTATGAAAAATTGGTCAAAGGTTATACGGAAAAACAGTGGGGACGTCCCTGTACCGAGCTTCCTGCATCGATTTTGCGCCGGTTGCCTGTCCGATTCGTTTATGACAACAATTACTTTAACGACCCTTATCAGGGAATCCCTGTGGGGGGATATACCAAAATCATTCAAAAAATGCTGGACGGATGTGACATCCGTTTGGGCGTGGATTTTCATGACTCTCCTGAAGAATTCCGGAAATTAGCCAGAAAAGTATTATATACCGGCACGATCGACAGCTATTTCCATTACTGCTATGGTCCGCTGGAGTATCGCAGCCTCCGCTTTGAACACGAATTTTTAGAAGAGGAAAACTATCAGGGGGTTGCTGTGGTAAACTATACCGACGCGGAAACTCCCTATACCCGCATCATCGAACACAAGCATTTTGAATTCGGCCAACAGCCCTATACGGTTATTTCGCGGGAATATCCGTTGGAGTGGTCTCCAGGAACAGAACCTTATTATCCAATCAATGATGAAAAAAATCAGGCGCGTTATCAGCAATATGCCGCTCTGGCCGAAAAGGAAAAAGGCGTCCTTTTTGGCGGACGCCTTGCCGAATACCGGTATTACGATATGAAGGACGCGATTGCTTCTGCACTTGCGCTTGCAAAACGGGAATTTTCCCATTGAATTATGCTGCGACGAAAAAGCAACATCTGATTACCACATCAAAATCAAAGGTTTGGTCTTTCTTTCTGTTTTTCTTTGTTTTCTGCCTTTTCCTCTTCCAGCTGTCTTGTCTGATAAACGATCCTATGAAAAAGTTCACTCCATTGTCCTGTGCTTTGGAGTGCTTTTTTTATACAGTCGCGGACTGCCCCATAACCTCCTGGGAACGGTGAAAGATACCCACAAACTTCCTTTACCTCTTCTGCCGCATCGCTCGGACATCCAGTATATCCGCATTTCCAAAGACAGGTCAGATCGTTCAGGTCGTCGCCGATATACAGCACCTCTTCCCATCCGCATCCGAGAATCTCCAATACTTCCCGACAGCAGGCTTCCTTATCCCTGATTCCCTGAAACACATACTCTATTTTCAATTCTTTTGCCCGCATTTCTACGATCCTGGATTTTCGTCCGGTAATAATCACTGGGAATACTCCCATTTCCGTCAGATAGGATAACACTTGTCCATCTTTTACATAGAATGCTTTCAGTACTTCTCCCGAATCCCCACCATAAATTTTCCCGTCTGTCAGTGTACCGTCAACATCCAGAATCACTGCTCGAATCCGTCTTTTTCCTTCCGGCCGCATCTCATTGCCCCGCATGTTCCCGATAGTACCGATACAAAATTTGCGCCAACTCCCAATCCTGTTCCGTATCGATATCCACTGTGGGATTATAGGCATCATACCAATAAGGATTCACGCCTACCATGTAACCGCATGTTGCGATACTTTCCCTGGTCAAAATTTCATTGGCCCAACTGATTTGATACACCGGCGGGATATACTGGGAATATTTATGCCAGTATCCAAATCCAAACCCAATCGGTTCATGATTCTGATCCAGATAATAATTCTTCAAAGGATATACTACATTGAGCGAATCGTGTTTCCCTTTTACCTCTTCCCATATCTGGAACATCTTTTCATAGTCATCAAAAAGAGGGTCCATACTGGAACAGTACAGGATATCATCTTCCCCTGGGACATCTTTGCAGACATTCCGAACCACATCCACTGTATTGGTCTCCAATTTTGTGTAGCATGGGTCCCGGAGAATAAAGTTGATTTCCCATTCCTCTGCGACTTTTCGAAATTCTTCCTTCTCACAGCTCAAAAAGATATCTTCCCTATCCATCACCTGGACCAGTTTTTCCAACAAGATATCCGTCAAGGACAGGTCATTGTAAAATGGACGGTAATTTTTATTTTTTACCCGTGTTGAGCTCGCTTTTCCCAAAATAACTGCTTTCATGGCGTTCATTCTCCCTTTACTTCCGATATTTTTCTGGTCAGACGGTCATATTGTACCGCGCGCTCCAAAATCCCTTTGATATTGGACAATTTGATTTGACTGGGGCCATCGGACACCGCATGATCCGGGTCCGGGTGGATTTCCGCAAAAATCCCATCGATTCCAATGGCGAGTCCTGCATTCATCAGATAAGGGGCAAAATCACGGTTTCCTGCTGTGAATTCTTCATTGCTGCCAGGCTGCTGTACGGAATGAGTAGCATCCAAGATCACCGGATATCCTAACTTCCGCATTTCTGTCAGGCTCATCATATCCACTACAAGACGGTTATAACCGAACGTCGTTCCGCGCTCACACAGGAGGATTTTTTCATTTCCACATTCCTTCATCTTTAAGACAACATTTTTCATGTTCCACGGCGCCATAAACTGCCCTTTTTTGATATTTACCGCTTTTCCTGTTTTGGCTGATGCGATAATCAGATCGGTCTGACGGCAAAGATAGGCCGGGATTTGCAAGATATCTACCGCTTCTGCGGTCGGAGCACACTGCCAGGATTCATGTACGTCTGTGGTGACCGGAATGTGTAGTTTCTCTCGCACCTCCGCAAGAATTTCCAATCCTTTTTCCATTCCAACACCGCGTCCTGCATGCACATAAGAGCGGTTAGCTTTATCAAAGGAACCTTTAAACACATACTGAATCCCCAGGCTGTTGCAAATTTCCAGAACCGTTTCTGCTACTTCAAAACACATTTCCCGGCTTTCGATCGCGCAGGGACCACCGATCAACGTCATCTGTTCCCCGCCTATCACAAAATCATTCCAGACCTCTACCTTTTGTACCTTCCTCATCTACTAACAACTCCTTAAATTTCTCTAACGGGATCATTGTCTTTCTTTGCTCATAGGATGTTTTTCGAATTCCTGGATTTTCATACACCGAATCGTTTTTCACATAGGTCGTGGACAGTTCTTCAAATACCGCTCCATTCTTGCTGAAAAAACTATGGCTCTGTCCACGCTCGACCGAGAATGAATCTCCCGGATAAAGCGTCTGACTGGTTTCCTCACAGCATACCGTCAAATCCCCGTACAAGACAAAAAAGGTCTCAGCCTTAATGTGGTGATAATGGTTCGGATAGGATTGTCCCGGAAGCAAAACTGCATAACTTTTACAGTATTCTTTATTGACCACGTTAATGAACACGGCTCCTACCATAGCAAAGTATTCCGCCCCTAAATGATGGTAAACTTCGATCACAGAGTCCCTCTTTAGTACTAAATGAGATCGCTCAATTAAATCCGCAACTTTACACAGGTCCTCCCGGTTCAGGCGGCTCATGGATACCCCTCCTTTTTTCTTTCCTGCATCTTTCTGTATACCGTTCCACCAGGCTTAAAATTTCCTGTAACAGCCTCGCTTCATCTTCCGGGGTATAAACCAAATCATACTGGTCCGGCTGATGATACATCTCTGACAGAGAAAAGGAATCAATCATGTGACAAAGGGAGCTGCGGGAATAATTATTTTGGCTATAAAGGGCGATCTTCAAGCATTTTGCGGAACTGGTAACATCCTGGAATCCACTACGCACCCCAATACAAATCCCCGCTCTTTCCAAAAAGGGAACTGCCTGATCATAAGGAAACGATATTGGGACTGTATCTTCCACCGGAGGCTCTTGCGGCCCAATTGAATTGGTGCAGACACTGAACCCACGCTCTTTCAGGTATGATACAAGTTTTCTCCAGAATAATGCCGGAACTTTCTTTACAGTTTTCGCATAAGGCGCCAAAAGTACTGTTTTTCCTGGAATAAGCTGATTTTCTTGAAACAAATGCTCTAAAAAAACATCATCCGGTTTTGGGGGCAGCGGAGCTGTGATCTCCTCATCCTTCACCCCGACATAATTCTGAGACATCGAAAAAAAATTTAATCCATGCAGGCCTTCTAAAAACGCCAGAATACATACATGGCGTTCAAAAATATGATAATGCATGCTGGTGATATCCACACAGGCAGGATCAAGAAACATCATGAAATGATATAATTTGGAGAATTCTTCCCGGTTTAACGCGAGGGAATCCTCAATTCCAAACATTTCCGCAACCACTTTACTGCTATTACCAAACACTCCATAGACTGCCCTTGCAGAAGGACACACGCGCGCAACGTAAGAACGGAAAAACTGAGCGAATACATAAGCATCTCCGGTAGCAGGTGCGGATAATAGTAAATAGGAATTTGTTCCATACGTTTCTTTAAACTTTTTATAGATTAAATATCCTTGCATAACCTGCCTTTGAAAGGTAAAAAACAGCCGCGCTGCCGAGGCTTTTCCTACTTGCCCTTGATAGTGCTGGATTTTCCCCCGTACCTTTTCTTTTCCCCTGCGGATGGTATATCTCCATCCATGTTCTTTTAGACATCGGATACCGCCACGT
>CALWKP010000204.1 GCA_944381295.1 uncultured Clostridia bacterium
AAATGAAATCCTTTCTGGCAAACGGTTGTTTGAATAATACATTGGTACGCAAAGGATTGTGTGATGGGAGTTGTTGACGTAAGGATAAAACAGATGATAAAATATAACTAATTAAGATTTCAATCAAAATAGAAAAAGGTATTGTGTATGATGAAAAAATTAGCAGAGAAGCTGTCATGAGTAGGCGGACACGCTACCAATGCCGTCAGATGAGATCGCCGCACAGTTTATGCGCAGACTTTACCTGTGCGTAAGCTGTGCGGTGAAATTATTGGAAAGCAATCGTTCTGGAGACAATCCTCAAGCAAAAAGTAGTTTCCAGAATAAAAGAATAGATTGGAGAAGGTATTACGCATATGGAGATCACTCAGATTACCCACCAAAACTTATCGATGTTTGAAGAAATCCTACCATCGTATAAGCGTTCCTTTCCGCCAGTTCTGTTGGGATGTATAGAAAATGATACCGCTGCTGCAACTGCTGCGATGGATGTAACGGAAGATGGATGCAGTCTTTCTTGGCTTTGGGTTGCGCCGGAATTCCGTGGGCATGGCATTGGAAATTTATTAATAGATAAGGTTTGTGAAATTGCAGCTGCAAGACCGGCACATAGATTGACTGTGACCTATCCCGCAGAGGAATCCTGGTCAGCTATAATGGATTATATGTTGTCTGTTCGTGGATTTTGGGTAATGATACATACTTACCCCCAGTATCGGATTACTAAGGAGCAACTATTGGCATCACCGCTTTTGAAGGTTACCGGGGCCAATCCTGACTCTCGCATAGTATCGCTTTCCCAACTGGAACGATTTCGTTTGCAGGAATTGCTTACACAATGCAGACTGCAAAATAATTATCCTGTCAGCGACGCAGATTACGATCAGATCGATGCTACAAGAAGTATGGCTCTGGTTCAGAATGGACATGTTCAGGGATTAGTTTTGATTCGACCTTTGGAAGAGAAAGACATCCTGTGTCTGGACTTATTCTATCTGGCAACTTCGGATCCTCGTTTGGGAATTCTTCTTTTGAAGCAGACTGCGTTAGCATTGCTTCAACATCCCGCCGGACTGAAAGAAGTACGATTCACGTGTATGTCAGATATCAGCGTACGGATTTGCAAAAGACTGATGGGAGAACAGCCGGTTTTTTGGAGGGAATTTTGCCATGGGACTCTTTTGACAGAATTTTACCGAACAATGAGGAGGAGCCGCTATGAGTGAAAGCAATCAAGATTTACAAATTAGCAGGCAAGAAACTGTTCTGGATCAGGAAGAAAAGAGACAGGAAACATTCAATCAACAACAGCAGATACCATATCAGGGAATCTTGGAGCAACAGAAAATGCTCACACCCATTCAAAGCACCAGAATTAAAAAAGAATTAAGAAATGGTCCTCCGTCGGAAATGGGTAAGGCGGAAAAACGGCGATGGAAAAGAAAAATGAAGGGAATTCTTGAGGAGTCTTGCACAAGAGAAGCTTTTTTCTCGCCTGCCAACCAGCTGATGGATAAAACGGAAGAAAAACTAGCGGAGTTGATGAAGTCAGAACGTGGGACAGTATCGGGTTATGCTGAAATACTGAAAGAAAATGAACGAGGATTAAAACTGGATTTAAGCCTTCTGGTCCGGGATGAAGAGGTGTTGCAGAAGAGACACGATATCCTGGAATTGCATTCGATCCTGACAGAATTGCGTTCTTCCGATTCAAATATGATAGAAAAAGAGAAATTGATTGAGTTGACACAGAGGTATCAAAGCCTATGCAGTTCCGGTGCTGCTGGTCAGGCGGATGCTGCCAGTGCACGGCGGCTCAGAGAATCTGCGCGACTGGCAAAGCCTGAGGCGTGTTATGTCTATTTGTTCCACTGTGCAGCTACCATGCTTTTTTACCACTTGAACCAGTTGTCTGTTGACCAGGTGAATCTTCTGGAATTTTCGAAATTGTATGCTTTAGCGACTTCATCAAGTGTGATAGCCTCAAGTATGACATTGAGCGCAGATTATCAGCGTCAGTTTTCTGCTTATCGTACACAAAAGCAACAGGATGCAGTCGCCATGGAACAACATGAGCGGGAATTTTTAGAATTGCTCAAAGCAAGGAGAGAATATCTGCGCACAGGGATTACGGCAGAAGGTGTTCCTGAGACTTGGATATTGGGACCGTATGCTTCAGCAGTAGAAGAACAGTTAAAGAATGTGATTTTTAACCCGGAAACCGGAATGGAAGAGATCATTAGTAAAGTAACCGATAGGGAAAGGATCCTTCAAGAAAACCGCGATGGGATACGCATGCGATTGATGGAAGAAATACAAGGCCGTGCGGGCATGCAATTTTCTTTGCTGACAGAACGGGTTTTAGAGCGGGTAGAACAAAAAATCGGATCACAAAAAATGATCTGTGAGATGGAACCATCTTTTTTGGATGAGACTGTCAGTGGAGCTCTTGATGAACTGTCTGTCAAATTCACACGATGGAAACAGCGTAAAGAATATTTGGAGCAGTTGCCCGGATTAAACGGTTTTCCAAACCTGTTAGAACAGCCCACGATCCAGGCAATGCTTCTAGCGGAAAATACAGAGGAGAATTTCCAGAAACAGGCAGAACTCCTATCTGAACAGGCTGCTTACAACCAGAAATATGTACAGGAACTTCTGGTCAAACAGTTTTCACCATTGAGCCGGAGCAAAGTAATGGAAATGTTGCAGGAAAATTGCGGTTCCGTTTTCTTGTACGGTGCGCCGGGCGAAGTATTGGATGTGGTCAGACACCATCTCCGCGAAGAAGTCCTCCGGGAATTGTTACCGGATGTTGCGCAAAGAGAAGATGCAATCCGTTCCGCTTTGGATGCAGCACATCTTGATCCGGATTGGAGAGATCTGGCATACCGATCCATGAAAGAGGATGAGGAACCAGGAGAAGAAATGATTCGCCGCTTGGAATTGTTGCAGAATACGGCGGAGAAAAATCAAAGCTATTTCCATCAAAAGATGCGGGAGTATCGTTTGAATGGACGGCAATGGAGTGGACTTTTAAAATGGCTGCAAGACCATGCAGGACTGGCTGAAGAAGCGTTTCGAAGAGAGATAGACACACAGCTTTCTGCGGAAAGCCTTGGTGTATCCGGGCCATTTTCGCTTCAGGAGTATCTGGATGGAGGCAAAAGCGCAAATGAAATAGAAGACAGCTCTGCCCATCAATATCAGACTCTTTTAGAGGAAGAAGAATTTTGTCATTGGGAAGGTTTTTCAGGCTTTTTACGCGGTTATGAAAAAGAGACCATGCAAGCGTTGGAACAAGTGTTAAAGGGAAAAGGTTTCGGATTTCCTTTTTTGAATGAGATGGAAAACCTCCGGGATTTAGAAACTCTTTCCTACGGGGAGTTCCGGATGCTGGCGAGCCAGCTGCGCATAAAC
>CALWKP010000205.1 GCA_944381295.1 uncultured Clostridia bacterium
TCGGGAAGCTGTGCAGCGTGCTGTTTCCGGTACCTAAGCTCAGTTTTCTAACAAAAGATAGAATTAAGATGATGAAAAGAAGCAAGTCTTTTGGAAAACAGGAGTTGGTGTTTCAGCTTGTTTTACAGGCAGAAGAGAAAAGGAATCAAGGAGATTCCAAGAGAATATAGTTAGATATGGGAGAAAGGATGGAAAAATTTGTAAGTAAGGGAAATTGTACCACACCTGCGGTGGAAAAATCGTGTCCGTGTTGTACTTCCGCCCGGCCAAGCGATGGAAACAGGCTATATGCCCGCGGTTTTTTCATTTCTGTGGTTATTGTATCACAAAGAAATCGTGCCCCAGTTCGATTGGCTTCGCCTGAAAATGAGCGGAAACGTCGGCGAGCGTAGCTTTCCTAAAATGCGCAAAAACGCGATTTTTACGATTTTTTTGAGCATTGTACTTTTTTTGACAGCATGGTACAATATTTGCAAAGATCACACAGATCAGATGGAATTTGCTAGCATTCCCCAGTAAAAGCCATTGGATCAACGGAGTATTCTCGCCGCGAATACAAATGATTCCGTAAAACAATGTGATCTTACTCAACATCGATCAAGCCGAAGAAAACGTTTGGAAACCGGAGAGCTCTGGTAACGGCTGATTGAGTAAGGAGGTGCTAAAATGTATTTGTCAATTTTGTGGCTTGTCCTGATTGTGGCAGCGATTGTGGTAGAAGCGCTAACGTCGCAAATGATTTCGATCTGGTTTGTAATAGGAGGGATTGCTGCTCTTATTGCAAACATATGCGACGCACCATTCCTTGTCCAGTTTGCCCTGTACATTCTGGTGACAGCGCTGGCTTTGGCAGTATCCCGCCCATTTGTCAAGCGGACGATGAAGTTCCGCAAAGAAAGTACGAATGCAGACCGGTATATTGGAAAGACTGGTGTAGTAACTTTACGGGTAGACAATACTGCGGCGGAAGGCCAGGTAAAAGTGATGGGGAATATCTGGAGCGCACGGAGCTCGGACGGAACAGTGATTCCGGAAGGACAGAATGTGGAAGTGCTTCGGATAGAAGGCGTGAAATTGATTGTAGCGGCTAAATAGTTTTGAGGAGGTTATTCTATGCCGGAAAATGTAATGCCCATTGTATTTCTGTTAATTCTGGTAGCGGTTATCATCATTGTTCTAATTTCCAATATTAAAATTGTCCCGCAGGCATATACGTATGTCATCGAACGTCTGGGGGCATATCATGGAACATGGACGACAGGACCTCACGTAAAGATTCCGTTTGTGGATAAAGTGGCGAAAAAGGTATCGATGAAAGAACAGGTCATTGATTTCCCGCCGCAGCCAGTCATCACCATGGATAACGTGACGATGCAGATCGATACGGTCATATATTTCCAGATTACCGACCCGAAACTGTATGCTTATGGGGTGGAACGTCCGATTTCTGCGATTGAAAACCTGACCGCAACAACTCTGCGGAATATCATCGGAGAACTGGAACTCGACCATACTTTGACCTCTAGGGATGTCATCAATACAAAAATCCGTGCGATTCTGGATGAAGCAACGGATGCTTGGGGGATTAAGGTCAACCGTGTGGAATTGAAAAATATCCTGCCGCCGCCGGAGATTCAGGATTCGATGGAAAAACAGATGAAGGCGGAACGGGAGCGTCGCGCCAGTATCCTGGATGCAGAGGGTCAAAAGCGCAGTGCAATTTTGATCGCGGAGGGCGAAAAGGAATCAGCGATCTTGCGGGCAGATGCGGCAAAACAGGCAAAAATTCTGGAAGCTGAGGGCGAAGCGCAGGCAATTTTGAATGTGCAGAAGGCGATTGCGGATAGTTTGAAGCTGCTCAATGAAGCAAATCCGAACGAGTCAGTTATTGCACTGAAGAGTCTGGAAGCCTTTGAGAAGGCGGCGGACGGCAAGGCAACAAAGATCATCATTCCATCAGAAATTCAGTCGTTAGCAGGGCTGACATCGTCCATCAAGGAATTTATGGCGGATAAATAATCATACTTTCACGCACAATATACCAAAAGAAAGGGACTGCTTTGGAAGATATTCGGAAGGGCTCAACAAAAAGTTGGTATTTTCATGTGGCTGTCTTGCAATTTATGCCGGAATTTACTACAATAAACTTGTAGAAACGGCAGAAATGTGTAGCCGGAGGTGAAAAATATGCCGGAAAAGAAAGCTTATGGTGTTTCAGCGGCATATTTTCAGGAAACTTCCGCAAGCAAGGAACACCGTATATCATTGATCAGGCTGCGCCGGTTCGTCGTAGCCTGATTTCTTTATTCCGAATAAGAATATTGTAAGGAGTGCTATGGTAATGTCAATGACAAAAAAAGTAGCGGTCATCATGGGCAGCGACAGCGATTTCCCAGTAGTATCCGCAGCAGTAAAGCGCCTGAAAGGATGGGATATCCCGGTAGAGGTCCATGTGATGTCGGCGCATCGTACACCTGAGGCGGCAGCGGAATTTTCTTCGTCCGCTAAGAAAAATGGTTTTGGGGTGATTATCGCGGCAGCGGGAAAGGCAGCGCATCTTGCTGGTGTGTTGGCAGCACATACGACCCTGCCGGTCATTGGGATTCCAGTGAAGTCATCTACGCTGGACGGCCTCGATGCACTTCTTGCCACAGTGCAGATGCCCAGTGGAATTCCAGTCGCCACAGTAGCGATTGACGGCGCGGATAACGCAGCGATCCTTGCGGCGCAGATGTTGGCGTTATCGGACGAAGAACTGGCTGGAAAGTTGGAAGCCATGAAAGTACAGATGGCAGAAGGCGTAGCAAAGAAGGATGAAGCTCTTCAAGAGAAGGTACGGGAACTGTAAGAGGAGGATATCATGAAAAGTTACAGCGAGAGTTATAAAGCAGCCGGTGTTGATGTTACTGCGGGATACCGTGCGGTTGAATTGATGAAAAGCCATGTTGCCCGTACTGTAACGCCGGGCGTGGTATCCGGGATTGGCGGATTTGGCGGTTTGTTTCAGCCGGATATTGGCGGGATGTCGGAACCGGTGCTTGTTTC
Organism: uncultured Clostridia bacterium; assembly: GCA_944381295.1. Lineage (GTDB taxonomy): Bacteria > Bacillota > Clostridia > Oscillospirales > Acutalibacteraceae > CALWKP01. The sequence continues at coordinate 3,046 of CALWKP010000205.1, forward strand.
CGGAACAGATGGTGTTGGAACGAAACTGAAAATTGCTTTTTTACTGGATAAGCATGATACGATTGGAATTGACTGCGTGGCCATGTGCGTGAACGATGTCGTGTGCTGCGGAGCAAAACCTCTGTTCTTTTTGGACTATCTTGCGGTTGGGAAAAACTATCCGGAGCGCATTGCACAGATTGTATCCGGCGTAGCGGAAGGCTGTGTCCAGTCCGGTTGTGCGCTGATCGGAGGAGAAACGGCGGAAATGCCGGGATTCTATCCGGAAGAGGAATATGATCTTGCAGGTTTCTGTGTAGGAATGGCGGACAAACCGAAAATCATTGACGGCTCTGCGCTTCAGGAAGGCGATGCCCTGATTGGGTTGGCGTCTTCTGGAGTGCATTCTAACGGCTTTTCGTTGGTACGTAAAGTTTTTGATTTAAATGAAGCCAACGCGAAAGAATATGTCGCTGAATTTGGGAAGAGTCTGGGAGAAGAACTGTTGACTCCAACAAAAATTTATGTTAAGCCTGTTTTGGAACTGATGAAGAAATGTAAGGTAAAAGCCATTTCTCATATTACAGGGGGCGGGTTCTATGAAAATATCCCGCGCATGATGAAAGATGGCCTGACCGCAAAAATCGAGCTTGCCCAATTGCCGAAACTCCCGGTGTTTGGACTGTTGCAGAAGGCTGGCAATATTCCGGAACGCGATATGTATAATACCTTTAATATGGGGATGGGAATGTGCATTGCGGTTGCGGCTGAGGATGCTGATACAGCAGTGCGCTGCCTGACAGAGAATGGCGAAAAAGCCTTCTGTATTGGAGAAGTCGTCAAAGGGGAAGAAGGGGTTGTCCTATGCTGAAAATAGCCGTGCTGGTCTCCGGCGGAGGGACAAACCTTCAGGCGCTGATCGACGCTTCAGCGCGCGGTGAAATTTCCGGCGGAGAACTGGCATGTGTCATTTCCAGCAAGCCGGACGCATACGCGTTGGAGCGGGCGAAAAAGGCAGGGATTGCCACGGATGTTTTGGTGCGGAAACAGTTTGCTTCCCAGGAGGATTATGATACAGCATTGTTATCCCTGTTGGAAAAGCATGAAATCGGATTGATCGTGCTTGCCGGTTTCATGACGATTATCAGCGGTACGGTGATCGAGCATTATCGGAATCGGATCATCAATGTGCATCCGGCGTTGATCCCGTCATTCTGCGGCCCTGGATTTTATGGTTTGCGTGTCC
>CALWKP010000206.1 GCA_944381295.1 uncultured Clostridia bacterium
AATATAAAATGCCGGAGCACCCGCCGCCAACATACTCTCTTGTGCTCTCATCGCGTCCAACATATCCAAGAAATATTTCCCTAATAGTGCCGGAAGATTCTTTCTCCGAAATCCCACGCCATCCTGATGGTTTGCCAAAGCAATTTTTTCGACAATATCACGGATTGGCTGTGTCAGTTCTTCTCTTCGCGCTTCATAATATGCCCAAAGTTCCCGGCGTTTCTTTTCAGAAACTTCTCGGTTACCAATCATATCCAAGTCTCTTTTCTTGACTTCATCCCGTTTGAGCAATCCTAAAACTGCTAGGCTTAGCCTGTCTGTATCCAGATACGGCAGCGCCGTGGCATAAGGCGGCGATGTAATTAACGCATCACATTTTTCTTGATATTTTCTTAATTCTGGAAGCACAGTTGTCGAATTTCCCTCAACAACCTTAAAAAAGGTTACCGGTAGTTCCGGGAGCACCGCACGATATGGTAATATCCGCTTGATCTGACGGGCACATTCCTCTGTGAACCTCTTCACCGCTGTGCCCTGGGTATAAGATCCTATTTCCTTCCGGATACGTAAATCTACTTCTTTTTGCCAGGAAATCCCTCTCAAAATATTGCTTAGACAGATCTCCCAAAAATCCCTGAGAACTTGATCGCTTCGGTCCCGAATCGAGGATACTATCAGATCAATTTCCCGCAATGCTGTTTCATTGAACCAGTTCCGCAAATACTTTAATTCCGAGTCGTCCCACAGAGACGGAACCGGCAATGCACCTGATTTTCCTTGAATTTCTGCAACGAGACGTTCCGTTTCTTTTTGCAAAGTTTCCGGTTCCGTATACAGTAATCCGACCTTTGCACGGGAAATTTTTACGGAAAGAGGGTTCAAATCCATTCCAATGCTTTTCATTCCCATGACGGCAGCTTCTACATTGGTTGTCCCGCTCCCACAAAATGGGTCTAGTACTAATGCGCCTTCTGGCAGCTTTGCAATATTCATCAGTGCCCGAACCAGCTGCGGAAAAAATTTCCCCCGATATTCATGCAAATCATGCGGACCATATCGCAAAATTCGGGTATTCGGAAGACGCTCGACAACCAATTCCCCTGTATCTGAACATTCCGAATAGTAAGAGGCTTCTAACAAAGCCTGTAACGTTGGCTCTATGTTTTCCCCTTCCACACAATCCCAATAAGCCAACCTGTTCTTTACGGTTTCGGAATCTACCGTTTTGGGGATTTCCTGTACTGACTCCTCTGCCCCTTTCACCTCACAAAGCGCTTCAAATTCCATAGCCGCTAACTTTCGTTCAAATGGCTGGATATACCGTTTCATCCTGCATTGCATGGATTTCTGCAAACAAATTTGGGATTTCTGTTGATTTGGGAGGAATTTTACTACCATAATTTACAACACCTGTTCTATCAATACTAATGCCGCTACGATCTCTCCCATGGTGACTCCCGCTCCAAAGTCAATGGGGATATCCCGGATACGAAACGCCGGTATCGCTTCAGGACCCTTTTTCAGTAGCTTTGCATGCTCCACTGCAACAGCGTTTACCTCTGCGGAACAAGCACCTGTTCCACATCGCGCCAGCTCTCGCGCATAGAGCGTTGAAAGCGGTGATGCCACCATCCGGTCTCGCTGTACACGCTTTTTTGTTCCCATATAATCATCTACTTTATCTGCGATATTAAAATCACAAAAACCCTCTGGCAACATACAATTTTTCACTAAACTATCACAATCTGTTACAAAATAATTTTCCGCTGAAAGATTCCGCAAAGAAACCAGCCGGTAGTATTCCGCAGATAAGTATTTTGTCGGAGCCAAGTCGGCAAGCGCAGACTTTAATCGAGGAGTTTCTACGGCCAACATCTGTGCCTTGTGTAAAACAGCTGTACCCATTGCCATATTCATTAATAATTCGCTTTTCATCCGGGTTCTCAATCCTGTGGGACTCACTTCTTCGTTATAAATCCATCCGGAAGACGTTATCATCCCTGCAATCATATTTCCATATCGTTCTGCATCTGCTCCATATTGTGACATGATCCAAAAATGTGCATATACAGCGTGTACTGGCGTCTGCTTCCATTGCGCGTCAAATTTAAACAGCCGTTTTCCATATGCTTGCGAATATGCTAAAGGATTCCCTTGTTCTGTCAGTAATTCTTTTAAAACGCTATCCCATTGCAAAGGATGCTCATATCGCAAAAGTTTTTCTGCCAGGATTCCAGCCACACATTCTGATAAGGCAACTTCACCATGTTCGATATTGTCATACAATATTTGGAGCCGACGTGTTACTTCTTCTCTGTAAGACTCCAAAAGCAAAGGCATCCGTTCCATTTTTAACGCCGGCCAAAAAATATGTTCCATGGAAATCTTACTCCTTCCAATCTGGGTTCGGGAATTCCTGTCCAAAAACAGCATACATCAACAGCGGAAAATACCATCTGCATACCGAGGAAGATGCTGAAAAATCAATTCGCGGTATTCCTGCACCTGTGGGTTCTACATGGGAGAATTTGTCCTCATATTCCAACAGGCACGGCGCAACTTGTAATCCCCATTGCTTGACACTCAACGACACTTCCATCGTCCGCAATTTTCCATCGCCACTTTTTCCTCCCCTAAGAAGCGGAACTCCACTTTTTAGTCCAATCACCACTAATTCCGGAAAATATTGCGAACCTACTTTAATTTTCCAGCTACTCAGGCAATCCTCTGGTAAAAACAGCTTTTTCATACTGCGCAGCAGCAACTCAATACTCATATTTTCTGTGGAAGTAAACCCAAAGGAAAAATGAGAGTTCTCTCCATAATACATCTGAAATAACTCAGATTTCGGAGTAGAACCTTCCGCCAAATACAACCCTGCTACATAACACCACAGAGGGTCTACTCGGAGTCTCGGTTTGAGCATATAACTGGTTCCTCTTGGCCACTGCCCCCACAACAAAGCTCCTTCCTTTCGGACGCATGCCCTTTTCCCATTGATTTGTGCATAGGGGGAACTTCCAAAAAACTTTTCTATATCGATGACTTCCCCTACTTCGGATGGTCTGTCATTCCATACAATCAGTCCGGAAGGGGAACTCACGGTATCCTCATAAAGGGAAGCTTCCATTTCATGCATGATTTTTAAAAACAGTTCGCCAAAACCGCCTACTCCGGAAATTGCCAGTTCGTCTGACCGGCTACTTCCGCCCGGCTGCCGTGCTCCTTTTTTGAAAGGCCGCCGGAGCGAGGCCTGAACTTTATCATGCGGTGACAACCTGACTCCTACCCTTGCAAGTTCTTCTTCTTTCTTTTTGCAAAGGATTTTTTTCATAGCCTCCATATGCTGATAATGAAATGCGAGACCATCCTCATTATTCAGATGATTCGGTCGCCGTTCTGACAAGTATTGCTGATCCATCGCGGACACGACCGCATGCACTTCACTCAATGTACGCGGGTCCGGGATTCTTCCTTCATAGTACTCTTCCAGAAGCCCACGGCCTTCTCCAGCCATAAAATAAGCGCTGTCCTCTCCAATTTGAAAGCAGAACGAAACCTGGTCTCCAAATAAATTTCGGAACTGTTCCACTGCATAAGCAACCAGATGAGGTTCCCGTTGTGACAGCGAGATCATCGGCATCACTTTCGACGGATCTTTGGAGGATTCCATTCCTTTTGCGCCATCACCGCTGTAAAGTCCCCAAAAAGCCACAAGAGATTCGTCAAGCGGAAACTTTTTTGGCAGAATCGTTATTTCTTTCCCATGATTGGAAGAAATCCCAATTTGGGTATCTGAAACTTCCGAAACAGCATAATGGCGGGAATAATACCGATCTTTTCCATCCGTGACGATTCTTCCTGTTACTTCTCCGTTCACTTTGCGAAGGTATCCTTCCAAATCCAGATATCCCAATACCCCCATTTTGATCCTCCTCTACCAAAAATAAGCGCCCGGTATTTTCCCGGGCGGATCCATTTGATTTACTCTGTATTTTACACGAACTCAACCTTCTGAATTGTGTAATTCCGCTTTCATCTCTTTTTATTTATATTCATCATACTATATCTCGGATAAAAATTCAATCTTCTGATCTTCCCTGAAAAAACAGCCAAAACATATGCTCTAATCTTGAACAACCTGTTCCTGCTTATGATATATTTTCACATCTGCACGAGGGGCGTTAAACGGCTAAAAACCCCTTATATCTCCGCACAAGTCCGTATAAAATACGTCCCGAAAGCCTGTAAAAATGGGCTTTTTTCGTATCTTGTTATTTGTGTCCGCATGACCTTACAACTTCATTTTTCCCGTACGGGCA
>CALWKP010000207.1 GCA_944381295.1 uncultured Clostridia bacterium
CTAAGTTATCAGTCTTCCATCCGAAAACTTCCGTCTGATAACTCCGTTCGACTTGCATGTGTTAGGCACGCCGCCAGCGTTCGTCCTGAGCCAGGATCAAACTCTCTAAAATATTGTATTTAATCGCCCTTCCGGGCGTTTAAATCATATCTCAGAGCTTTTGTTCGCTCTCTCACGATACGCTTGCGCATATCTTTTTGTTGGTTTTTAGAGTCCAACTTCTCTTTCCGGTAGTACCTGTTTTTATCAGTTCTTCAAAAAAATTACGGGTCCTTCTTTTGTCTTGCGTTGTTTAATTTTCAAGGTCCTGTCCACCGTTTTTGTTCACGGGGTGGAATGTTTTACATTCTACCACAAACATCAACTCTTGTCAAGAGTTTTTTTGTTTTCTTTCCGCTCTCTCGACGGCTTGACTATAATACCATGTTATTCCAGGAATGTCAACACCTTTTTTAAAAAAAATTCCTTTTTCCTGAAAAAAGTTCTTTTTCCTTTCCTGAAACCGCTCTTTTCCCTTAGAGTATCCCCTGATTATCGCTGAATTATCCACCTTTATCTATTTATCTATCTATTTATGTCTCTTCTAAAATTACCTCTCTCAAAGTCGTCATCCTTCTTCCTTTTTCAAATTTTCCACATTTTTCTCTCCCTCTCGAGTTTTCCCTCTCCTCGATCGAAACCTCTGGATTTCTCTATTCATTTTCGTATTGCAGTCGATTTTTGTTTTTGCTATAATGAATACCGGATTTTATTTTAGGGAGGCTTTGATCGATGCCCATTAAAATACCAGCTTCTCTTCCTGCCATTAAGGTTTTGGAATCTGAAAATATTTTTGTTATGACGCACGAGCGCGCTATGACACAGGATATCCGTCCCCTGAAAATTGCAATTCTCAATCTGATGCCTACAAAAATTGAGACGGAAACACAATTACTTCGCCTTTTAGGGAATACCCCCCTTCAGGTTGATGTCGATTTGCTTCATATGGCGTCGCATATTTCCAAAAATACTCCTGCAACCCACCTTTCCACTTTTTATAAGACTTTTGACGAAATCCGCTCTAAAAAATATGACGGAATGATTATTACCGGCGCACCTGTTGAAAAACTTCCCTACGAAGAAGTAGACTACTGGCCCGAACTCTGTGAGATTATGGAATGGAGTCGGAAAAATGTATATTCTACGCTTCATATTTGTTGGGGTGCTCAAGCCGCTCTGTACTATTTTTTCGGAATTCCCAAATATCCTCTGCCTCAAAAACTTTCGGGTGTTTATTCTCATAAAGTCCTGACGCCTTTTCATCCCCTCACCCGCGGTTTTGACGACATATATTATGCTCCACACTCTAGATACACCGAAGTCCGCCGCGAGGATATCGAAGCAAACGAACAGCTTATGGTGCTTACTTATAGCGCTTCTGCAGGCGTTCACATTGCCGCGAAAAAAAATGGGCGTCAGTTTTTTGTCATGGGGCATGCAGAATATGATCGGAACACACTTGCTAACGAATACTTCCGCGATGTAAACAAAGGAATCCATCCACGCATTCCTGAAAATTATTTTCCGGATAACGATGTCCATGCTACTCCGCTATTTTTATGGCGAGGACATGCCAGCTTGCTATTTTCCAACTGGCTGAATTATTTCGTATATCAGACAACGCCTTATGATCTAGAAACACTTACCCCTCAATCAAATTGTAAAAAAGATGATTCATTTCATATCTAATCAAAGAATTTCTGCAAAAAAGGAGCAGTAAAGGCTCAAAAGCCATACTGTTCCTTTTTCATTTTTTAATTTCTTTGCCCAATTTTATGTTTCAGAGGATCCCTTCAAATTCCCCATTCTTCCTCTTCGGAGAATTCTTCCGGCGATTTTTGCGCACATCCGCAAAGCTGGTTCTTCCGTTTGTTGCCATACATCCATAAAGCAGCAAATGCTCCCACACAAAAACTGATGCCCAACAAACACATAACTATTTTTTTACCCATATACTTCTTCCTCTCTTTCCCGTTCCAGTTTTTCTAAAATCCTTTCAAAAAAGTTCAAAATATCTGTGTATACTTCTTCTTTATTGGTCTCACACAACAGCACATGCCGTGCTCCCGGATATAATTTCCAGGTTACCGGATGGTTCGTTTTTTCCAAATTGTCTATGACTTTCCGGACTCCCTTACCAAAATCTCCTACCGGATCACGGTCTCCTGACGCCACAAATACCGGAATTTCCGGGATTTCCCGGTAACATTCTATTTTGTCGATTTTTTCCTGCAACACAAGGATGTCCCGATAACCAGATACGGTCAACGGGAATCCGCATAATGGATCATTCGTATACCTGTCCACTTCGTTTTCATCACGGGATAACCAATCATTTTCCGTCCGATTCGGTGCAAATGCCTTGTTAAATTTCCCTGTGGAATGTTTAACAAACAGCGGATCTCTTGCCATTGGGCCCTTGCGCACCACAACATTGTTCGCAAATCTGAGTTCTGCCTTCATCACTAAGGGTGTCGGGCCAGTCCCAGTTCCTAACAATACTACTCCGGAAAGTTCTTTTCCGTACTGTGAAGCATAACTCCGCGTGAGAAACGATCCCATACTATGTCCCATTAGAAAATAAGGCAGATCCGGATAATCCTGTTTCATCAGTCTTGTCAGCTTATGCATATCTTCTACCAGATTCTGACATCCGCCTTCTCCAAAATATCCATAAGCTCCGCCTTTCGATACCGATCTGCCATGCCCTAAATGGTCATTCACTGCAACTGCGTATCCACGTTCTGCCATATATTTCGCAAACTCCATATATAAAAGACTATGCTCTGCCATGCCATGGGCAATTTGAAGCACCGCTCTGGTTTGCATCCGGTTTTCCGGCTCAACGATGCGTACAGAAATACGTTCTCCACCGGAACAGGAATCAAACGACATTTCTCTTCTTAGAAAATCCAGCAAACTTGTATTCCCCTTTCTGTTCCAGGTTCTAAATTTTATTATACCTCTACACACAGTCGATTTATTGTATGAATTGTAAATTATTTCCCCAAAAATAAATTTTCTCCCATTATTCTTCCCACTGATGTCCCAAACCTTCCAATTCTTCTAAACAGAACGACGGAATATAAGTTTCTTTTGCCGACGAACGTTTTTGGACAAATCCATCCAAATCCAGAGAGAATAAATAGTCCTCCACCTTTCGATACTCCCGCGGCGTAATCCTGCGATTGATCTCTGGGTATTTTTCCGCTTTCCCATAGGGCAGATACTGCGCCATAAGACTTACCAAAACTTTCCCATCCAATTCCTGTTTGATCCAATCCAATACTCCCATTGATTCCCGAGTATGTCCCGGCAAAATCAAATGGCGTATCACTGTCCCTCGCAGAAGCATTCCGTCTTCGTCAAATTGTACCGGACCTGTCTGACGTACCATCTCTAAAATTGCGGACCGAGCAAACTCCACATAATCTTCCGCACCGGAATAACGTCCCGCTATCGTTCCGGCAGCATATTTCAAATCAGGCAAATAAATATCTACCAAACCTTCCATCTTCTGCAAAGTTTCTACTGTTTCATAGCCACCGCTATTGTATACAACCGGTACTGGAAGATGACGAAGCTGCAACGCTTCACAAATAGCCGGGGCAAAATGTGTGGGGTTTACTAAGTTGATATTTTGCGCGCCCTGCTCTACCAGACGGAAAAACAACTCGTTAAGTTCTTCGATCTGCAAAACTTTTCCCACAGACTTTTCTGTACTGATCTCATAGTTTTGACAAAATACACATTTCAACGAACATCCAGTAAAAAACACCGCGCCGGACCCTTTGGCTCCGCTGATGCACGGCTCCTCCCAATGATGCAGCATGGCTCTGGAAACCACCGGCAACGCACCCATTCCACAAAATCCAGAACCACATTCTTCTGTACGCTTTGCCTTGCAATTTCTTGGACAAACACTACACGATTCAATCACCATAACGTTTTCTTACTCCATCACACAGATCATTGCCGCAAGGCTGCCGCGTTCCACACCCATGACCCGATGGGAATACAAAAGGTCAGAATGACATTTCGTACACACTTTCCCCACTGACAGATGTTCTGGCAGTATTCCGGCATCTAACAGAATCCTTCGATTGCATTCCCAAAGATTCAACAGATACTTGCCTTCCCCTTTCTCTTTCAGGAATCCT
>CALWKP010000208.1 GCA_944381295.1 uncultured Clostridia bacterium
GTCGGAACGTCCTGACTGTTTCTACGGTTTCCATCGGCACCAGATGCAGCAAGCCGCCTTTCCGGAAAATCAGCCACTGAGGAAGCAGATGAAATTCCCCCTGAAAAATTTTAAAGATAGGATGAGGATTTTCAAAATCCTGTTGAATCCGTTCTTCCCAGATATCCGACATCTTTTCCAGTTCCTTACGGAATTTCCGCACCCCTACTGTCAGCATCTTCACAAAAAGGAGCACTGCCAACCCGGCTAGTAACAGGAACCATTTGGGAGAAAAGTTTCCTGCCCAGATAATATAGCCAAGCAAAATGCTTTCGACACACAGCCCTATCACCAGTCTCTTGGTTTCCTGCTTCAGGAAATTGCCCACAATACTTTCCTGCTTGCATTTCTCCCAGGCATCCTCTGCTTTTGCATAAAAAGGGCATTTTTCTTTTTCCGAATCTCTGTGGTATGGAAGGATATTCTTTTCATAAGCCTTACAGTACGGTGGCTCTCCGGTCCTGCAAAAAAAGCACGATTTGCAAAAGGCCGTCCCACAAACCGCACGCTTTTTCCCGGCTCCCGGATTTTCCTCTGTCTTTCCGTCCTTTGCCTCGTTCTGTATGGAAGGGTTTTTCTGCTCCATAATCGTCCCCTCAAAACATCATTTCTTTCCCATCGCCAATTCCAATAGTTCTTCCGGCTGCGCAATCACATGCTGCGCTTCATTTGCTTCCAGTTCCCCACGGTCACGGAACCCCCAGAGCACCCCGACCGTTTCCATTCCCGCCGCGTTTCCGGTCTTCATATCCACATCGGTGTCCCCGATATACAGACATTCTTCCGGTTTTACGCCAAGTTCTTCCGCAATCAACAGGGCTCCCTCCGGCGACGGCTTCCGCGCTACGCCGTCCCGCTGTCCGTGGCACCGGTCAAACGTGCCGGAAGGAAACAGTTCCCGGACGACCATTTGCGTGACATTATCCGGTTTGTTGGACAACACCGCCGTCAGGATTCCGCTCTCTTTCAATTTTTTTACTGTTTCCGGTACCCCCGGATAATTCTTGACCAGGTACATGGGATCGCTTTCATAAAATCCATCGTACAACTTCCGCAGCTCTGCTACCGCATCTTCTCCATAACCAGGAGCTACTGTGGAAAGCATCCCCCGCATCAGCCGGTCCGCGCCGTTCCCCACCAGATACCGATAAGTCCCTACGTCAATCGTCTGATATCCAAGCGCCGACAACGCACGGTTTCCAAAATATGCGATCGATTCTATCGTATTCGCCAACGTTCCATCCAAATCAAAAATACAAGCCTTTTTCATTCCTTTTTCGGTCCTTTCGTCTGCCATCTGCTCAAAACTCGATCCCGCGCCGTGCAGGAATCCCTTTATCATACGGATGTTTTATCTTCCGGATTTCCGAAACATAATCCGCCATTTCACACAGCTCTTCACTCGGATTCCGCCCCGTCAGCACGACTTCCAGATTTTCCGGCTTATCCCGGAGATATTCCAGCAGCGTTTTTTCTTCCAGCAATCCTTTTGCCGCGGCTCCTACTGCTTCGTCCAACACCAGCAGGTCCGCTTCCTGTGCCAATCGAAATGCTTCTTCCAACTGCTTCCCACACTGCTCCGCTGCGGCAAGCTTTTCCTGCTCCGTCATCCGGAAAGTAAATTTGACACATTCCGGCACTTCTGTCAAGGTCACTCCCGGAAGCAATGCCAGCGACGTCCGTTCGCCCGACTTCCCGCTTTTCAGAAACTGGGCAAATACCACCCGTTTCCCGCAGCCGCTTGCCCGCACACTCAGTCCAACTGCCGCTGTCGTCTTTCCTTTTCCTTCTCCGCAGTAAATATGAATCAGTCCATCCATCGGTCTTCCTCTTTTCTGAATTACCGGCCCTGCGTCGGGCCGTCCTCCTTCATTGTCGGCGTGAATTTCAAATGGGTCTTTGCCCGGTTTTCCTCCGCGATCTGTTGAATCTGTCGTTTGACTTGTTCCAGCTCCTCCCGGAAGGCTGCTGCTGAAACACGCAAAGCCCCATGCCCCAGGATAATCAACTGTTCCAGATTATCCGATGTAGCGACCCGCACCCGGTGATGTTTTCCGATCTCATAGGTCGCTTTCTCGATATACGCATCCGCTGTTTCCGCTTCCTTCGTGTACACAACATGGATATTGTGATATTTCATCACTTCCCGCACCCCTCGCGGTACCCGATAGGCATCAAACACCAGGATGACTTCACATTTTTGATATCCCTGATAATTGCAGAGCTCGTCCATCAGCTTCTGACGGGCTGCGTCTACATTCGTTTCTGCCAGCTTTTTCAGGTCGTCCCATGCAAAAATCAGATTATAGCCGTCTACCAGCAAATATTCCGGGCCTGTCCTCTGTTCCCGCTTCGCGCTCCGTTCTTCCCGCTCTTCTCCCGAAGCTTCCGGCCTGCGGTACATCTCCCTGCGCTTCACCGGGCCATAGGTCTTTTCAAATACCGCACGCAGTTCGTCATCTTCCGCCAGCGTCCCGCCATACCCCGCACTGCCGCCGCGCGTCTTCACAGGTTCTTCCGGCTCCGGTTCTTTCCACCGAAGTCCGCTGTCTACATGCATATACCGTTCTACTTCGTTCCATTTTACCACAAAACCTGCACCATGAGAACAAAACACCGAATCCGCCGGGTTGAAGGTATCCCGCTCACTGTCGTATCCCGCTTCCTCGATCACTCGTTCTGCATCATGGCACGGTTCGTACCCTTTTAACGTACACGAAAAATGGCCTTGCCCCTGGGTATATGCGGCAACCTCCAACTGGTATTCCCGCAGTTCCGATACCGGACCGCTGCCAGTCAGGACCGCAAATTCCCCCTGTGTTTCCGGAGGGTCAAATTTCGCTGACATCCTCTGCAAATCCGACATCGCACGTCCCACGTTTTCGGACGGTACCTCGAGCCGAAAACTGTAATACGGCTCCAACAGAACCGATTCTGCCTTCTTCAACCCCTGACGCACCGCCCGGTACGTTGCCTGACGAAAATCCCCGCCTTCCGTATGCTTCGGATGCGCCCGGCCTGCTACCAATGTGATCTTCAAATCGGTCACCGGCGCCCCGGTCAGCACGCCCGGATGCGTCCTCTCTTCCAGATGTGTCAGGATCAGGCGCTGCCAGTTTTTGTCCAGCACGTCTTCGCTGCACGCTGTATCATACTGCATCCCGCTCCCGCGCGGCCCCGGCTCCAGCAAAAGATGGACTTCCGCATAATGGCGTAGCGGTTCAAAATGTCCGACTCCCTCCACCGCTTTTCGGATGGTTTCCCGGTACACGATTCCGCCCGCGCCAAAGGTCACGTCCATACCGAACCGTTCAGCAATGACCCGTTTCAGGATTTCCAGCTGGACCTCCCCCATCATTTGCAGGTGGATCTCCCGCAGCTGCTCGTTCCACACAATATGAAGCTGCGGGTCCTCTTCCTCCAATTCTTCCAACTGCCGCAGCGCACGATGGGCATCGGTTCCTGGCGGCAAAAACACCCGACAGCTCAGCACCGGTTCCAGCACCGGCTGTTCGGAAGCCGCTTCAAACCCCAGACCTTCTCCCGGTTTGGTATGGCTCAATCCTGTTACTGCG
>CALWKP010000209.1 GCA_944381295.1 uncultured Clostridia bacterium
TGTGGTATAATAACCTCACGGCCTAAGCGGAAATCAAAGATTTCCGAGGCCTGAGAGAACATTGTTCCACTGCCGGAAAACGGTTGTCGTTTTCCGGTAAGAGGTTGCAAGCCTGGCGGCTTGTTGATGTGGTATAATAACCTCACGGCCTAAGCGGAAATCAAAGATTTCCGAGGCCTGAGAGAACATTGTTCCACTGCCGGAAAACGGTTGTCGTTTTCCGGTAAGAGGTTGCAAGCCTAGCGGTTTGTTGATATGGTATAATGTTTTCAACGCTGTTACCGGAAATCAAAGATTTCCGACAGCTGAGAAAACATTGCAACGCAGACAAAAAACGATCTCCCCACGATAGATGAATATTATGTTTTTAATGCACTAAAAATGAAACAAAGATTTTTGGATGGATAATACAGAATTTTATAGAGAACCCGAAAGGTTACAGAAATACCAGACTTTCGGATAAAATACAGGAGGAGTAAGTAGTATGCTGAGTGATATCGAAATAGCACAGGGAACAAAACTGCTTCCGATTACGGAAATTGCCGGAGCATTGGGAATTCAGGAAGAAGAATATGATTGCTATGGCCGGTATAAAGCCAAACTCAATGAAAATTTGTTTCAGCGCCTGCAAGGAGAGCCAGATGGAAAACTGATTTTGGTAACGGCAATCAATCCCACACCTGCGGGAGAAGGGAAAACGACGACAACTGCGGGCCTAGGGCAGGCGATGAAAAAAATTGGGAAAAATGCAATTATCGCGTTGCGTGAACCATCATTAGGGCCGGTTTTTGGTGTAAAGGGAGGTGCCGCCGGAGGCGGTTATGCGCAGGTGGTTCCGATGGAGGATATTAATCTTCATTTCACGGGAGACATGCATGCAATTACCAGCGCAAATAACCTGTTGTGTGCTTTGTTGGATAATCATCTTCAGCAGGGAAATGAACTGGGAATCGATCCTCGCAGAATATTGCTGAAACGCTGTTTGGATATGAACGACCGTGCGTTGAGAAATATTGTTGTAGGGCTTGGTGGAAAGATCAATGGTGTTCCAAGAGAAGATGGGTTTATTATTACAGTCGCCACAGAAGTGATGGCGATCCTCTGCTTGGCATCCGATATGGAAGATTTGAAACATAGATTAGGTTCTATTTTAGTAGGGTATACGTATGCCGGAGAACCGGTTTATGCGAGAGACCTGCATGCAGATGGAGCCATGGCAGCACTTCTGAAAGATGCGTTAAGTCCAAACTTGGTTCAAACGCTGGAAGGAACCCCGGTCATTATGCACGGAGGACCATTTGCCAATATTGCTCATGGCTGTAATTCGATACGCGCAACAAAGCTTGCATTGAAACTTGCGGATTACTGCATCACTGAAGCAGGTTTTGGTTCTGATTTGGGTGCAGAGAAATTTTTTGATATCAAGTGCAGAAAAGCCGGGCTGAAACCCAGTGCGGTTGTTATTGTCGCGACTGCACGTGCATTAAAATATAACGGCGGGGTTGCCAAAGCAGACACCGGAAAAGAGAATCTGGAAGCCTTAAAAGCGGGCATCGTGAATTTAGGCGCACATATCAGCAATATGAGAAAATATGGGATCCCGGTGGTTGTGGCGATCAACCGTTTCTTGACGGATAGCGAAAAAGAACTGGCGTTTATTGAGCAGTACTGTCGGGACAACGGGGCGGAGTTTGCCCTGTCAGAAGTGTTTGCAAAAGGCGGAGAAGGCGGTATGGAGTTGGCCCGGAAGGTTTGTGAAGCAGCGGAAAAGCCTTCTGCATTCCAGGAGCTTTATCCATTGAAAATGACAGTGGAGCAGAAACTGGAGACCATTGCAAGAGAGATTTACGGAGCGGATGGTGTACAATATACGGCAGCAGCTCAGAAAGCTTTGGCGGAAATCCGTCGTCTTGGTGGGGATGAGCTTCCGGTGTGTGTCGCAAAAACACAGTATTCACTGTCGGATAATGCGGTGCTTTTAGGACGTCCAAAGGGTTTCCAAATTACAATCCGCGATCTTCGGTTATCGAATGGGGCCGGATTTGTAGTGGCTTATGCGGGTGATATTATGACCATGCCAGGACTGCCCAAAACTCCGGCAGCGAATCAGATTACAGTGTCGGAGAATGGCGTGATCTCAGGACTGTTTTAAAGAAAAGGTGTTTTCTGTGGAAATACAGACAAATTCCGTACAGGATACGGAGAAATTAGGAGAAAAAATAGCTGCGTCATTGAAAGGCGGCGAAATTCTGGCAATGTACGGCGGAATGGGGATGGGGAAAACAGCATTCACCCGTGGCCTGGCACGTGGCTTAGGGGCCAAAGAAAGCGTATCAAGTCCTACATTTGCGCTGGTGCACGAATATCATGGGCGTTTGACAATCTATCATTTTGATATGTTCCGGGTAACAGGATGGGATGACCTGTATTCCACAGGATTCTTTGATTATTTGGAAACCGGAGCGGTTCTAGTGATTGAGTGGAGCGAAAATATAGAAGGCGCTTTGCCGGAAAATGCAGTAAAGATAGAGATTCGGCAGGGAGATGTTCCAGAGAGCCGTATCTTTCAGATTGAGGGGATAGCGGTATGAAGATTTTAGCATTGGACTCGACGGCAGGCCCGGCATCAGCGGCAATTTTGGAAGACGGGAAGTTGTTGGGGGAATATTTTATCAATACCCGCCAGACCCATAGCCAGACCCTTTTGCCCATGGTGGAGAGCGTTTTGCAATGTACTGGAAGTACGTTAGAGGAAATCGGATTATTTGCCGTCTCTGCAGGACCTGGATCTTTTACAGGGGTCCGGATTGGCGTAGCATGCATAAAAGGATTGGCGTTTCCGAAGGATACACTTTGCGCGGGGGTATCTACGTTGGAAGCGATGGCGTATAATCTGGTAGATCGAGAAGGGATCCTTTGTGCGGTGATGGATGCCCGGTGCGGACAGGTATATAATGCGCTATTTGCCGCAGATGGGAAGAAGCTTACAAGAATAACGGAAGACCGGGCATTGGCAGCAGAAGAATTGGCACAGGAATGCAAAAAATATGAACAACCGATATTCCTGGTTGGAGATGGAGCGGAACTGTGCTATAATAAAGATAGTTTTCAACAGTTGAACGTAGAGCTTCCTCCGCAGCCATTGCGGTACCAGAGAGCATGGGGAGTGGCACTGGCAGCGGGAAAGGCTTATCAAGAAGGGAAAGCCGTTGTTCCGGCACAGCTCGCACCAGTCTATTTGCGTTTACCTCAAGCTGAGCGGGAATTAAAGAAGCGGCTGGAACAGAAAAAGGAAATGGAGGATAAAAAATGATTGCATTGGGATGTGACCATGGTGGTTATCAGCTAAAAGAGGCGATCAAGAAGTACTTGGACGAGAATGGAATAGCCTACAAGGATTATGGAACATACAGCGAAGAATCCGTGAACTATGCGCCGTTTGCAGTAAAGGTAGCGCGTGCTGTTATGAGCGGAGAAGCAAAATGCGGGATTTTATGTTGTGGGACAGGCATAGGAATTTCGATAGCTGCAAATAAAGTGAAAGGAATTCGTGCGGCAGTATGTACAAATGAATTTTGTGCGGAGATGACCCGTCGGCATAATGATGCGAATATTTTGTGCATGGGAGGCCGTGTGATTGACGCAGAGACAGCAGTGAAGTTGACCAAGATTTTCTTGGAGACGCCGTTTGAAGGTGGCCGTCATGCGATACGTATTGGAGAGATTGCCGCGATTGAACGCGGAGAACTGTAAAAATAGAGAGGCGGAAAAAAATATGGAAAAACAAGTATTTGTTATGGAGCATCCATTAATCCAGCATAAACTTACGTATTTGAGGGATAAGAATACCGGTTCCAAAGAGTTCCGGGAACTGGTAAGTGAAATCTCCATGTTGATGTGCTATGAATCTACAAGGGATCTTCCGCTGATGGAAACGCAGGTGGAGACACCGATGGGAATGGCGACAACCAAGGTGATTGCAGGGCGTAAATTAGCTTTTGTACCGATTTTGCGTGCAGGACTTGGAATGGTAGACGGTGTTTTGCGGATGGTCCCGGCGGCTAAAGTAGGACATATCGGGCTATACCGCGACCATCAAACCCTCCAACCGGTAGAATATTATAGCAAGCTTCCGTCGGACATTGAGGAACGGGATGTGATCGTGCTCGATCCGATGCTGGCAACGGGAGGATCTGCAATTGATGCTATCACAATTATTAAGCGCAGTCATCCCAAGAGCATTAAATTTATGTGCATTATTGCAGCTCCGGAAGGAATTGAAGCTTTTACAAAAGAACATCCGGATGTCCAGGTTTACTGTGCAAATGTAGATTCCCATCTGAATGAAATCGGTTATATTGTACCAGGACTTGGCGATGCAGGAGATCGAATTTTTGGTACACTTTAAAGGCAGATTATACTGAGAGAATTAAAACAACGCCAGCAAGAAAACTCTTCTTGCTGGCGTTGTTGCGTCTATTGTCCTAAAAAATATGAGAACACTTGTTGAAAAATAAAGAGCCCCAATCCTTTTACCGACTGTTCCCAAACAATAAAATGTTTCTTTTCCGGAGCTCTTTCTTCGCCTATCAGAGAGGCATAAAAAGTAGTTGTTTGCACGGAGTTAGGAGAAAAAACTATTTTAATCCGTCGATAAATTTGGCGAGTTGCTCATCGTCCACGGGATTTGGCTGTGTGTGTGCACGATATAACGACAGATTTTCAACGTGACGGCCAGA
>CALWKP010000210.1 GCA_944381295.1 uncultured Clostridia bacterium
GCTACGGCGCTTTTAAAATTGCGGTTGCCGAAGCAGTCATTGCGGAATTGCAGCCAATTCAGGAACGCTTCCGTCAATATATCGAGCACAAATCCTATTTGGAGAAATGCTACGCGGAAGGCGCACAAAAAGCGCTGGCGATTTCCAGCCGGACACTTGACAAAGTCATGAAAAAGGTTGGCTTCCTGCCGAAGCCCAGGGTCTGAGGACCCCTTCTCTCCCCCAGAGTCGCAGGAAAAATCACAAAAAATGTACCCCTGTGCCGATCCAGCGTAAACGAGCTGTTTCAGCACAGGGGTTTTTTTCCGTTTTCCGAGATACTCCACAATTTTTCACTTTTGGGGACGTGGTCTTTTCCGTATCCAGTATCCTGTTCCTCCACCCGCAGCCAACAGGACGGCATAAGCCACCCCATAACCCCAGGCGGTTTCGTTATAATGGAGAAGCATGGCGGCGAAAAACAAAACGACCGATGCCAGCGGCACCCATAACAGCACGGTACGCAAGGACATCCAGCATCCAAAAGCCGCCGAAATTCCCACACACAACAGTGGTGTCGCTATCAGCAGGATGCCCATGGCGCTTCCTGTATCCACAATCAAAAACGGAAGCACCAGGAAAATCACCGCAACAATGCAAAGTTCCCCCAAAAAGGTAAGAAGCTCTTTTCTTTTCACGAAAAACTCTCCTCATCCGGACAAATATAATTCAATTGTCCTACCGGCTGTCCCTCCCTCAAGTAAATCCGCGGGACTCTTTTTCCAACCAGACAACCCATTTCATAATGAATCGTTCCAGATAGTTCCGCCAATTCGTCTACCGTCACACCATGTTCCTGGTTCTTGCCGAAAATCGTTACCGTAACGCCTTCCTTTGCCTCTGGGATATCCGTCACGTCCAGCATCAGCTGATCCATACAAACTCTGCCCACTACCCGCGCACGTTTTCCGCAAACCATCATATCTGCGCGGTCATGCAGCGCCCTTGGATAGCCATCCGCATATCCCACCGGGACCGTTGCAATCACTCTCGGCGTTTTCGCCTCATACTCGCACCCATAACTGACATGCGTTCCCGCTTCCACCCTTTTCCGCAGGGAAATTACCGTTTTAAATTCCATGGCCGGAATCAGATCCAAATGCCGGCGCATCTTTTCGGATGGAAGTAAGCCATACAAGATCACGCCCGGACGCACCATATCCAAATGCAATTCCGGATAGTCGATCACCGCCCCGCTGTTTGCACAATGACGCAATGGAAAATGGATTCCACGGCGTTCCAAGTCCTCAATCGCCTCTTTGAAGCAGCCATATTGCCGCATCGTGTACCGTTCTCCGTCTTCCCCTTCGTCCGATACCGCAAAGTGAGTAAAAATCCCCTCTGGAAATAATCCCGGCATCCTGCACACCTGTTCCATTTCATCCAGTGCGCTTTTATCACGTTCCAAATCCTGATATTGGAATCCGATCCGGTTCATTCCGCTGTCCACTTTCACATGTACATTGACTGTCACGCCATTTTTTACTGCATTTTCTGAAAGCTGTTTTGCGTAATCATAAGAAAGAACGGCTTGAGAAATTTTCAGTTTATACAGTCGCAGCGCCATTTGTGGCGGTGTATATCCCAAAATCAAGATTGGGCGTTCCACACCGCTTCTCCGCAGCTGTATCGCCTCTTCCAGATTCGATACCGCAAACCAGTCCGCTCCCATCTTCTCCAGTTCCCGTGAGACAAAAGCTGCTCCATGTCCATAAGCGTCAGCTTTCACACAACAGCAGATTTTTGTCCCGGAAGCAACCGAGTCCCGGATCACCCGATAATTGTGGCAGATCGCGTCAAGATCAATTTCCGCCCAGGTCCGTTTCAAAAAATCATTCATAATTTCACCGGTTTCCAATCATAATCAAATCAGTAATAATTAATTATAGGTCCTCCCGGGTGAATAGTCAACCGAAAGCCCGGAAAATCCATGGAAATCCCTAAAAGCAACTTCCTGATAAAAAGGTATTGAAATTATAGGGAGAAATATGCTATAATATTGAATACGGTCAGAAAATTTTCTGATGGTGATAGATTTCCGCCCGTAGCGAAGCTGGATATCGCAGCAGATTCCGATTCTGAAGGCCGGGGGTTCGAATCCCTCCGGGCGGGCCAGAAAAAGCACAACCTTGAGGAAATAAACTCTCGTGTTGTGCTTTTTGATTTTATGTAATATAATTTTTAGAAATGATAGTTCATGGGAGAGAAGAAAATTGGTCGAATTAATTGAAACGAAGCGATTACTTCTCCGTTGTTGGCAAGATGAAGATGCAGAAGAACTTTACAAAATTTGTCTTGATCCTAGATTGCGACTTTCCGGAGTGAGTTCATACAGTGATATCGAAGAAAGCCGAAGCGCCATTTGCAATTGGAAAAAGAATCCAGAAATGCGCGCTGTTATCCACAAAGACGAGCAGCGTTTGATAGGGTTCATTTTATTTGGAGACATGAATCGTTATGCTCAATACAAAGAATTAGAATATGCTATCGCGGCTAACCATCGAAATAACGGGTATGCAACAGAAGCTCTTATGGCGATGCTTGAATATATGTTTTCTGAACGGGATACCGAAGTAGCTGCAGCTTGGGTTCGGTCATTTAACAAAGAATCTGTACGCGTGTTGGAAAAATGTCATTTTACTTAT
>CALWKP010000211.1 GCA_944381295.1 uncultured Clostridia bacterium
ATTCTCGCGGCGTGCGCCTGGCCGTGCCGCAGAAATCGCGTCCGCCGCCTGCACGATACATGCAATGATCGTCTTGGCCTCCACGTCGCCGTGATGCGCCTGGATCGCATGAATTACCGCTTCACTTTCTTTATACTTCCGTGCTACGTCCACACCGATATCTACATGGGACCCTTCAATCTCATGATCCAAGGACTTTCCGATATCATGCAGCAGTCCTGCACGACGCGCGATCGTAGGATCCAATCCCAGTTCCGACGCCATGATTCCTGACAAATAGGAAACTTCCAGCGAATGGTTCAGTACGTTCTGCCCATAACTGGTGCGGTAACGCAGCCGCCCCAGAAGTTTGACTAACTCCGGATGCACACCATTGACGCCAGATTCGATGACTGCACGTTCGCCTTCCTGCTTGATCGTCGCATCCACCTCGCGGCGTGCTTTCTCGATCATCTCTTCGATGCGCGCCGGATGGATCCGTCCATCCGAGATCAGCCGTTCCAGCGCAATCCTTGCAACTTCCCTGCGCACCGGCTCAAAGCTCGAAAGCGTAATTGCTTCCGGCGTATCATCAATAATCAGGTCTACTCCTGTCAATGTCTCAATCGCACGGATATTCCGGCCTTCCCGGCCAATGATACGGCCTTTCATCTCGTCGTTCGGCAGCGGCACCACAGAAATCGTCGCTTCCGCTACATGATCCGCCGCGCAACGCTGAATCGCCAGGGAAATAATCTCCCTTGCACTCTTTTCTGCGCCCTCACGCATCTGCTGCTCAAACTCCATGATCTTGACTGCCTTTTCATGGGTGAGTTCATTTTCCAGATTCGTCAACATGTATTCTTTTGCCTGGTCTACCGTGAATCCGGAAATCCTTTCCAACATGTCAAACTGGCTCTTCTTCACAGCTTCCGCTTCCGCAAGCCGTTCGTCTGCCTGCTTGTTCTTGTTGCTAACAATCTCTTCTTTTGCTTCCAGGCTCTCCATCTTTTTGTCAAGAGTTTCCTCTTTCTGCTGGATTCTTCTCTCCTGACGCTGGATTTCTTTTCTGCGGTCATTCAGTTCCCGTTCCGATTCATTTCTCTGACGATGGATCTCGTCCTTTCCTTCCAGAACGGCTTCTTTCTTCTTGGCTTCTGCCGTTTTAATTGCGTCGCTGACTATTCTCTTAGCTTCCTGTTCCGCGGAACCAATGGTTGCCTCCGCTATCTTTTTTCTATGAGAAACGCCTGCCAGAAAAGCGATTACGCCGCAGATAACCGCAAGCAGCAGTGCAATAACAATACAAAGCCATAGGGGTAATGCATAATCCAATGTTGTTAGCACCTCCTTCACTTGATTTTGGTTAGGGCGGATTCCGCATCTTCCATATCATACAGCAGCTTACTCAGCCGTTTTTTCCCAACAACCGGTAAAAGGCCCGTTCCCGAAACTCCCGGCGTATCGTATACAGGTCTGTTTTTTGAGATATGTTTTGGAAAAGGTTTGGCTGATCCGCATACCGTTCTTCCGGCTCCATGCAGCGCCGCCCCGAATTTAGGTTTAGAATAGCAATTTTTTGGGCGCGTTACTCCCATTGACGCACAGAGGCGTCTTATTACTAATTGTATTACGATTCCTACCCCAATGTCAAGAAATTTGACCACAATATCTGGCGGTTCTGTATAATAATCACAGGAAACCATAAATTGCCACACAAGATTCGCAAAAAAGCTGTAAATTTTTTTTGCAGATGGGTTGACAACTGAAAAAACCGGTGATACTATGACAGAAAGAAAACATGACAAAGGCTGAGAAAAGGAAGCCCTACGGGAGTTTGCAGCAGAGAGCGTGCATCATCGGCTGAAAGTGTGCGCGGCAAAGAACGTTTTGGGATACCGCCTTGGAGCCGCGGCCGTAAGCGATGCGAAGGCTGGACGGGTTGCGCCGTTATCCGCAGCAATGAGGACAGGGAAACCTGTCGAACCTGGGTGGAACCGTGAGATGCAAGTCTTGCCCCAAGAGAGTGGGGCAAGGCTTTTTTTGTTTTTGCCAGGCCCCGGTTTAACGCCAAAAAGCCAAAAAACTAGAGAAATGGAGAGAGAAACATGGCAATGGTAAAAGTTACGTTAAAAGGCGACGTCCGTGAATACGAAGCCGGGACGTCTATTGCAGAAATTGCAAAATCGATTGGCATGGGATTGTATAAAGCCGCATGCGCTGGAAAACTGAATGGTCACACTGTTGACCTTCGCACCCCGGTGACAGAGGATTGCACACTGGAAATTTTGACTTTCGACCATCCGGATGGAAAGCATGCTTATTGGCATACCACCTCCCACATTATGGCGCAGGCGGTAAAACGGCTGTTCCCGGAAGCAAAATTTGCGATTGGCCCGGCAGTAGAAAACGGATTCTATTATGATTTTGACCTTCCAAAACCGCTGACGCCGGAAGATCTGGATAAAGTGGAAGCGGAAATGAAAAAGATTATCAAGGAAGATCTTCCGCTGGAACGCTTTGAACTTGCTCCGGCTGAAGCCAAGGAACTCATGGAAAAGGATCATCAGGACTACAAGGTAGAACTGATTGAAGAACATGCCGGAAAAGGAGAAAATATTTCGTTCTACCGGCAAGGGGATTTCACAGATCTCTGTGCAGGACCTCACTTGATGAGTACCGGCTGCGTCAAAGCGGTCAAGCTGACCAATTGTACCGGTGCCTACTGGCGTGCCGACGCAAGCAAAAAGATGCTCCAGCGCGTCTATGGGATAGCATTCCCGAAAAAAGCTGATCTAGACGAACATCTTGCGATGATGGAAGAAGCGAAGAAACGCGACCACAACGTTCTTGGCCGTCAGTTGGGATATTTCACCACCTGCGACCTGATTGGGCAAGGACTTCCCATACTTCTGCCGAACGGTGCACGCGTCATCCAACTTTTGCAGCGTTTTGTTGAGGATGAGGAGCAGAAACGCGGCTGGCTTCTCACCAAAACCCCCTATATGGCAAAAAGCGATTTGTATAAGCTTTCAGGGCATTGGGACCACTATAAGGACGGCATGTTTGTATTAGGCGACGAAGAAAAAGATGATGAAGTATTTGCACTGCGCCCGATGACCTGTCCGTTCCAGTATCAGGCATACCTGAACCGTCAGCGTTCTTACCGGGATCTGCCTTTGCGTTACAATGAGACTTCCACACTTTTCCGCAATGAAGCTTCCGGAGAAATGCACGGTCTGATCCGTGTCCGCCAGTTCACCATTTCGGAAGGCCATTTGATGTGTACGCCGGCACAGCTGGAACAGGAATTTAAAGGCTGCCTGGAATTAGCAATCTATATGCTCAAAACGTTGGGACTTTATGAGGATGTTTCGTATCGGTTTTCCATGTGGGACCCGGAGGATAAGGAAAAGTATATCGGCACGCCGGAACAGTGGGATGAAGCGCAGGGGGTCATGCGGAAAATCCTGGACCATCTGGAGATCCCCTATGTGGAAGGCGTCGGCGAGGCCGCGTCCTATGGGCCGCAACTGGATATCCAGATCAAGAACGTGTTCGGCAAAGAAGATACGCTCATCACGATCCAAATCGACCAGATGCTTGCGGAAAAATTCGGGATGGAATATGTGGACGCTGACGGCAAAAAGAAGAATCCGTATATTATCCACCGCACATCCATCGGCTGCTATGAACGCACCTTGGCTTTGTTGATCGAAAAATACGCAGGCGCGCTGCCGACATGGCTGATGCCGACACAGGTCAAAGTTCTGCCGATCAGTGAACGTCATTTCGACTACGCAGAAAAGGTCACAGCAAAATTGCAGGAAGCCGGGCTGCGTGCAGAAAACGATATGCGCAATGAAAAGATCGGGTATAAGATCCGGGAAGCACAGCTGGAAAAAACACCTTATATGCTCGTTGTCGGCGACAAAGAAGCCGAAGAAGGAAAAGTATCGGTACGCTGCCGGAAAAACGGGGATATCGGCGCTATGGAACTGGATGCTTTCCTTGCAAAGATTTTGGAAGAAGTACGCACAAAAGCAAAATAATTTACAGAATTCTCCCTGTAAAAACTCCGTTCCCTTTTTGCAAAGGGGGCGGAGTTTTTTTACTTATGGTTCTTTCTTGTCTTTTTCTGATTCTAAAAAAGGGAAATTTAACATTATGTAAACCTAAACATTCCAGATTTTCCACCCCCAGACGGAAACCTTTCTGGAAAAATTGTGGAAAAACAGAGAAAAAACAGTAATATTCGTGGCTGCTATTGTGGAAAACTCAGTGGAAAATGTGGAAGATTTTACCTAAGGAAAAAAATGGCATAAAATTATGTAAAGTGAAAGCTAATTTTTCAAAATAAGTCTTGCAAAATGGAAATATTTATGATAGACTATAAGAGTTCCGCGGAAGTAGTTCAATGGTAGAGCGTCAGCTTCCCAAGCTGAATGTTGCGGGTTCGAGCCCCGTTTTCCGCTCCAAAAAGTAGATTTTTTTAAAACACACCTTACAAAAGTAAGGTGTGTTTTATTTTTTCCTCTTTCTATTTCTCTCCAGTCTTACGGAATCCCCCGAATACTTTCTGACGCTTCTTTCCTCGTTCTAACATAGTATATACGGGAAGTTTCCCTTTCATTA